>CBFGMW010000043.1:0-10723 GCA_965649925.1 uncultured Fluviicola sp. | reverse complement strand
AATTGTTTTTTACGAATCAGCATTGCTTTTTGAAACAGGTGCTTATGCGTTGTTAGATGCTACGATTCTTGTGGCTGCTCCGCTTGAATTGCGCATCGAACGAATTATGAAAAGAGATAACATTACAAGGGAACAGGTCGAATCACGCATTGCAAGTCAGGGAGATCAGGACAAATATCGCGAGTTGGCAACTTATTGCCTGGAAAATGATCTGAATGCCGATTTGGAAAAGCAATTGGATTTAATCCTGAAGCAGCTTTAGTTTACTTCCTCGTAATCATCGAAACGATTCTCATCATCGTCCTGGTTTTTGTTTTGCTGTTTTGGTCCTCCCGTCAGTAAAACATTAATGGAATTGACCATTCGGAGAATAATCGTAATGGTAAAGAAGAAACCTACTATTTTGAAGATGAAACCGAAGAACACGGTTTTTTCAATATCCGTAATTGATTGATAAAACCAAATAGCTACTTTGTTTTCAGCAAATTGCGTATTAAAAAGAAAGAACACATAAAATGCCATCGCCAGTAGAATAACTGCAAATTCCAAAGGCATATTCGGCTTTGTTTTATCTGCTATAGTTCTCCCCTGAATTTGAATGACTGCAAAACGCAGCTTCATTTGCTGAACTTTTCCAAGGAAATACATGCTGATCAAAGATCCGGTTAAAACAGCATTCGCAATATTGATTTCTTTATCCTGGAAAGTAAACAAAACCGCCAGGTCAACAATTAAAAAATACTGAATAGCTTTCAAAGTAAGCTTGGCAGGATAAGAGAGCGGCACTCCGCCACGAAATATGGCCAGCCCGAAATTAATAAGTCCCCAAATGAAACTGAATATGGCTAAAACAACGCCTAATCGAAAGATAAATTCTAAAAACTCCACAACGCAAAGGAACTATTTTTTTTAAATCAACAAACCGATTTACCAATAATATTCGTTAAATCTGACTACGGTTTTGTCTGAGTTTATTCTAAAACTTCCATCTGCAAACAGAATTAGTATCTTTGAGAACTAAGTTTAAAATATGAAAAAGATTTTCCTTGTTTGTTTAATAGCTCTTTCTCTGCCTGCGTTTGCAGAAGAGGGAATGTTGATTCCATCATTGTTGGAAGCATTTGAATCGGATATGAAAGCCCACGGGATGAAACTCACAGCCGCTGATATCTACAGCGTAAACAGTTCATCATTGAAAGATGCAATTATGCATTTCGGCGGAGGTTGTACCGCTGAATTAGTCTCGGGTAAAGGCTTGATTCTTACAAACCATCACTGTGGTTTAAGTCAGGTTCAGGCACATTCATCAGAGGAAAACGATTATATCAAAAATGGCTTTTGGGCAAAAACGTATGCCGATGAAAAACCGAATCCAGGATTATCAGCAACGCGCATTGTTCGTATTGAGAATGTAACAGAAATGATGCTTTTCGGAACGGAAGGAATTGAAAGTGGTGATAAACTGAATGACGTTCTTCGCCGAAACATGAAGAAAATCATGGATGATGCCGTGGTTGGAACTCATTATAAAGCCGAAGTGAAAGCGTTCGACTACGGAAACGATTACTACTTAATGGTTAAGGAAGTTTTCACGGATGTTCGTTTGGTTGGAGCTCCTCCAAGTTCAATTGGAAAATTCGGTGGAGATACGGATAATTGGGTTTGGCCCCGTCATACCGGAGATTTCAGTGTTTTTAGAATCTATGCCGGCGCCGACGGGAAACCTGCAGATTACAATGTGAACAATGTTCCTTACGAACCAATTCAGTTTTTGAAAATAGCATTCAACGATAGAAAAGCAGGTGATTTTACGATGGTTTATGGTTTTCCCGGTTTGACAGAACAGCACCTGAGTTCCGGAAATCTGAATTACCTGGTTGAAAAGCAGCGCCCGATGGAAATTAAACTTCGTACGCATTCACTCGATATTATTGATGCGGCAATGAGAAGCTCTGATAAGATTCGAATTCAATATACTGCAAAGCAGGCGCGTATTGCAAATGCCTGGAAAAAGAACATTGGTCAAATAGATGGTTTGAAACAACTTGGTGCTGTTCAATTGAAGATTGATTTTGAAAACGAATATGAATTGCGCTCAAAATCGAAACCTGAATGGAATCAGTATTCAGGACTGGTTGCAAAAATGAATACACTCGTTGAACAGAAAAGCAAGTATGAATTTGCAAATACCTTATTCTACGAATACATGTATGTTGGAGCAGAGTTCTTTAGATTGTGTCGTTCATTGGATGATATAGAAAAGAATTACGAAAAGTATAAAACCGATGGAACGCTTCAAACAAAAATCGACAATTTCAAAAAGGGTTGTGACGGATTTTTCAAGGATTACGATGTAACTGTTGACCAAAAAATATTCGAAGTGTTAACGAAAGATTTCATTACGTATTCCGGGTCAGATTTCGCTATTCCGGCGGCTTCAAACACTAAGTTGAGTGCTTCAATCTACTCGAAAAGTATCTTTGTTTCGAATGTGAAAATGCAGGCTTTTCTAAGCAAACTGACAGAGAAATCGTTTGCAAAGCTGGCTAAGGATCCGGCTTATGCTTATTTCAAGGCTTGCAATGCCATGTGGAAAGATCGTATTCAGCCAACTGCTTATGAGTTTGATGAGGAAATGAATGCCCTGCTGCAGGTTTACGTAAAAGGTAAGAAGGAAATGTTCACAGATTTGAAACAATGGTCAGATGCCAATTCAACATTGCGCGTAACTTATGGAAACCTGGAAGGATCAGCACCTGTTGACGGAATGGCGTATACAGAGCATACCACGTTGAAAGGAATGATTGATAAGTTCAATACCGGGAACCCGGATTTCGAATTACAGGAACGTATGTTGGAGCTGTATAAAAACAAAAACTACGGAAAATACGCTCAGGGCGATGAACTATGGGTTTGTTTTACGGGATCTAATCATACAACCGGTGGAAACTCAGGTTCGCCGGTTCTGGATGCAAGCGGAAACTTAATGGGATTGAACTTTGACCGTTCGTGGGAAAGCACCATGAGTGATTTCTATTTTGATCCGAAACGCTGCCGGAACATTGTAGTAGATATTCGTTATGTAATGTGGGTTATGGACGTTTATTGCGGGGCAACACATTTGGTTGACGAAATGGTTTTAGTTAAATAGATCTTCAAGAAAAAGAATAGGGACAGGTCGCGACCTGTCCCTATTCTTTTTAAATATTCTTACTCCGGTAAAATCTCCATCTTCTCTGCGAAGTGGAAACAATAATCTCTCAAATCTTCAGTGATCAAGTTTTCACCTGTTGCTTTTTCAAATGTATCTGCCATCGTTAAAAGTGTTTGGTGAAAGAATTGTTTCATTTCTTCTACCGACATATCTTTTGTCCAAAGATCAATTTTCATGGTGTTTTTCTCATCCGGATTCCAGAAAGAAAGGAACATTGCCTGAGCCGGTGAATTTTTAACCGCTCCGTCTGTTGCAGACCATTTCATACTGACAGGAAGGTTGTTTTCATTTAAACCTACCTCAATTTCTATTGTTGATTTTTTTACTACTGCTTCTTCCATTTCTTTTGTTTTTATCGCGAAGCTCCCGGAAGGTCTGCTTCAGTACTATTCATTGATTTCGTATTCCTGAATTAGGGTGGTATATGGTTTATTGATCAATTCCTGCAAAGTTATATCATATTGTTCCATATAACTATGAATTATTCTCCAGCCAAGAAATTGTCCCAGGCGGTCAGGGGAATTTTGTGCATTCTGAATGCCGGCAGTGAAAGGGGCTTCGTGTAAAAGATTTTGTTTTACCTGGCTGTCTTTTGAATAAAGCAATTTTTGCTGGATAAGGTAATCCCAGAAAGCACGTTCATTTTTCAACGCCCAGTTGTAATCTTTTTGGTTGTATCGAAGAATTATTTCCTCCCCCATATCCGGGTAAGCCGCTTCTGTAAGATAAAGGATCTTTCCCCAATTCACAATGGATTCAATGGTATATGCATCCTCCTTTTCTTCAATCAGGTGCGTAAAAATCCAGGCACAAACAGCATCTCTTTCCAGGTATTGAGGTTCCATCGCCTCTTTAATGTATTGAGGGAACTGGGCGTTTGGCAATTCTTTAATTACGTCGGTTTTGCTTCCGAGATAACGCTCCATTCCCATGGCAATCATGTCTTCGGTACAAAATGCGCTGGCAGAAAAGTATGAATTAGTATATACAATTGCCTTTGGCATTTTTGCTTTTGGTAAGTGGTGTTTGAGGTGTTTGAAGCCTTCAGTTATTTTTGCATGGTTTGTTTTCGGATTTGGAAACTTTTGCTCAATGCTCTTTTCCAGGCGATGTAAATAGGTGTTTTTATAGAATTCGCTTAAATCCTGGTTCAAAGAAATATCCGGATTCATTCCAACCTTAAAGCAATAAAAATTCTGGTATTCGATGATCGTAGAATATTGAGCATCCAACTCATCCAGTGCAGCTGACCGCCTTGAATCGGGTGTTTTATATAGCAATGAATCCATATTGAGATAATCAATTTCCAGTTTGGTTGCGCTTACATCAACATCCAGCGGATCAGAACCGCAAGAAGCCAGGACGGTTGAAAGTGCCATTAAACCGATAAACAGACTATTTCTCATGCTTTTGAATTTTGGTAAAATTAGTTGTATTCTGTTGAAATTAATGGAGGATTCGGATAAATGTCACAACTTTTTAATTGCTTTGGGTATCAAAACTTTAATTCCTAACTGTTATGTTGCTGAAACCAATTATATTTGCCGAATAATTTATTCAATTACTATGAAAAACTTATTTGGTGCGTTTTTATTATTGGGCTTTGCAACAAGTGCCATCGCGCAAGAAACTGATGGTAACAAAGTTCAAGCAGGTATTACCTACCAAACTGGAATGAACTTCAACAAACCAGGAACAAAAACAATTGGCAGAGACGGTGTAGGAGCTGTTAACTCAATTGGTTTGGTGTTGAATTTTCCTTTTAATGCAAACATTGGTTTATCTACCGGTTTGGAATTTGATTTCGAATCGTTTAAATATGATGTTATTTCTACAAGTCCGATTTACTACCGTTACACGGATACTGAAATCTTTAGAAAAGAAGAAACTCCATCAAATTCTACATTGTATCATTTAACAGACCGCAAGCAAAAAGCAATTTACGGTTCAATTCCTACTATGTTGTTATTCAGAACCAATGCAATCGGTGATTTCCGTTACTATGGAAAATTCGGAGCTCGTACTTCATTCGTATTAGGAAATACAATTAACGATAAAGGATTTAATGTTGGTGGTGACACATTAGGCGGTGCTGAAGTTTCTCAAACGAACAATACAATGAAAGCTAAGAGTGATATGTTCTTTTTGCGTTCAACAATTGGTGTTGCCGGTGGTGCAGAATGGAATTTTACAGGTAATACTTCACTTTACGCTGAAATCGGATTTTATTACGGATTTACACCTGTTCACTACGGTGAAGCTGTAACAGGTGATGATAAAGAGCGTGATATGACATTGTTTAGTTATAATGGTACAACTGCTGATTACACAACGTTTTCGGCAAAACAAAAACAAATATTATTGAAAGTTGGAATTTTGTTCTAATTTGAACTGAATAATTGGAAACTGTCGGTGAAAGCTGGCAGTTTTTTTTTCCGGTAAAAATTACGTTTCGTTAAAGAATCCTTTTCAAATCCGGAATTCAGAAAATCTTTCTTAGTTTTAGAATTACCCAAAATGAAAGCAGAAGAAATCGGCACCCACATTGTTAATTGGTTGAAAGATTACGCAATCAATTCTCATTCTAAAGGATTTACCATTGGTATTTCCGGTGGAGTAGATTCAGCACTTACGTCAACACTTTGTGCATTAACAGGTTTAGATGTTTATGCTGTTTCCATGCCTATTCATCAAAAATCGGCAGAAATTACCCGTTCAGAAATTCACCTGAATTGGCTTACCAAAAATTTTACGAACGTGCATGTCGTAACAGTTGAGCTTTCTGATAGTTTTGATGCAATTTCAAATGCGTTACCAATTGCTTCTTCGGAGCATTTTCTGGCCATGGCCAATACGCGCGCGCGCCTGCGAATGACTACTTTATATGCGCTTGCGCAGCCTAAAGGTTGTCTTGTAGCCGGAACGGGCAATAAAATTGAAGATTTCGGCGTTGGTTTCTATACCAAATACGGTGACGGAGGAGTTGATCTCAGCCCAATTGCAGATTTGACTAAAACAGAAGTACGTATTTTAGCAAGAGCACTTAACATTGAGAACGATTTGGTGGAAGCTCCTGCAACCGACGGATTGTGGGAAGATGGCCGGACTGATGAAGACCAGCTTGGGGCTACATATCCCGAACTGGAGTGGGCAATGAATTATTGTAACCGACAACTCGAAACCGTATTAACTGACAGAGAAACTGAAGTTTTAAAAATATATCAGCGACTGAACAAACAGAATCAACACAAAATGAATCCAATTCCAGTATGTACAATACCAGATCAATTAAGATGAGAATTCTTTTCTTATTCGTCTTTTGTGTTCCGGCATTTTTGATCCGGGCACAAGTAGATTTCAACCAATACCAACCATTGAAAAGTGTTGGGAATGTACCAGCCGATTTTTCAACCCCAACACGTGAGAAAATTCAAAATGCACCTACAGATTACCTGGAAGATTTGTCAGGTAAGGAGCGTGAATTATTCATTGAAGAGGTGAATTACGCCATTGATGAATTATTGAAATCAGGACAAGTCACTTTTGGCGACCCTGTTTCAAATTACATTCAGAATTTGGGTGAATTGTTAACGAAAGATGATCCGGAACTGAACGGAAAACTTCGTTTTTATACCTACAACACGAATGAAGCAAATGCTTTTTCTACCGATCAGGGAATGGTGTTTGTTACCACCGGTTTAATTGCCCAATTGACAAACGAGGCGCAGTTAGCCTTTGTTCTGGCACATGAAATCATTCATTACCGTGAAAAACACGTAGTCGATTTGTTCGATTATTCTACCGATAATTCAAAATTCTCGTATAGTGAGAAAGTGCGTTTGTTTAGCAAATATTCGCGTGATAACGAGTTCGAAGCTGATTCACTGGCAGTTGAACTGGTGCATAATGCAGGATTTAATCCTTCGGAGATCAATGTAACATTCGATGTACTGTTATACTCCTATCTGCCCTTTGAAGAGTTGGTTTTTGACAAGGATTATTTCAACAATCAATGGATGTACGTTCCTGAAAAAGCATTTGAGAATGAAAAAAAGGAAATTTCTGCACGTTCAAATTACAACGATCGTTTGAATTCTCATCCGAATGTTGCCAAGCGAAAAGAAGAACTGACAAAGAAAATTGCAACCTTCGGGAACTGGGGAACAACCATGAACAGAGATGCAAATGCATTCAATGAAATTCGGAATATCTGCCGTTTTGAGTTTGTTCTGAACTATGTTTACGAGGATGCAACAACCGACGCTTTATACGCAGTCTATATTCTCGAAAAGCAGTTTCCGGATTCACGTTTCTTACGCAATTGTAAATCTCAGGTTTGGTTGAATTTAATGAAACACGAAAAGCGCCGTGAAATTTTCGATTATGAGTACGACTACGAATATTACGAAGGTGATTATGGCATGTATAACTATTCGTTTTATGAAGGGAATATTGCAACCTTAGACCGCTTCATAACCAAGCTGCCCAAAGAAGGCAAAATTGCAATGGGACTGCGTTTGATTCATGATAATTATTCAAAAGACACTACAGATTCCTTTGCGAAAAGCCTTTGGGAAAAAGCACTTGAGTTTACTGCGTACAATGATATCTTCGAAGACATTCAGTTTTCCAAATACACGTTCCACGAGGCAATTGCGCAAATTGATCGTGAGAAACAGGTTAATGATTCTATTAAGGAAGAAGAAGGAATTAAAGCATATACCTGGAACAAGTATGAAACCATTAAGAATCAGAAATTGGGAATGGATTCGCAGGCAGGAATTGACTCAACGAAGTTCTACTTGTATGGTGTCTCAGATTTGGTAAAGGATAGTCTTTTTCAGCAAAGAGTTTCCTATTACACAGAGAAAATGAAAGATGAGAATGCTGAAGAAGATGGTTTGTATGAATTAACTGACGATGAGCTTTCTGATTATTACACCGAGGAATTTGAAACGAAACTTCATTTGGGGATTGATAATATTTTATTGATCAATCCGCTTGTATACGAAACAGTTGGTTACCGCAGCATCGACTATAAAAAATCGGATGTTTTGGAAAAACGCTTTATTGAAACCATTACTTCGGAAGCAAAACGAAACGGAATCACGGTCAATCAACTTGACAGATCGGATCAGCACAATATGTCGAGTGAGGACTACAGCAACTTATCTCAAATAATGCGTAGTCTCAACAAACGAATTGATGAAAGCGGAGTAACTTCGTTTATGCTGGATGAAGAGAATTTGGCGCGTTTACGTCAATTGTACGGAACATCGCATGTTGTTTTGTTCGATTTACAGCATGAATACAATCCGCAGATCTATTTGGGGCAAGCGGTACTTGCAACCATTTTCTTCCCGGTTGGATTGGTCTATTTTCCTGCAAAATTATTATCCGGACACACAACAGAAATGAATTGTTATGTGCTTGATTTAGAAAAAGGCGAATTGGTTTTGGAACAATCCTATTTTGCCAATGAGCCAGCCTCGAAGAAATTTTTAGAGTTACGTTTAAACGGCTTATTCCACCAATTGAAACAGGAGAAACCATGAGAAGAATAGTTGTAATTGCCCTTTGCTTTTCGTGGTTGGGAAATTCGTTTGCCCAGGAAAAAGGATATTTCGGAAAGAAAACATTTATTGAAATTGGGGCTAACGGTCAGCTTCCCATCTTTCAGAATATTTTTGGACAGGACAAAGGATTTATAGAAAAAGATGGCGCTCTCAACCGTTCGTACAACCTGGTTGATTATACGTTACGCGGAAGTTTTTCTACTTTAACAAGTGAGACTTTTGGCGTTGGATTTGAAGCGCAGTTGAGAAACTACCTTATTAATCCGCAGAAAGGAGAAGAGATCAACCGGCAAATTCTGAATGGTGACGGTACTATAACATCTCAGTTGCTTCCGGCTCGTGTTGCAATGATGCCTGTTCAGGAAGTGGTGCTTATGCCGAAAATCATTTTTTCTACCGGAAGCCGAGTACCGGCCGGATTAACGCATGAAATCGGAATGGGATATTCCATTATTCGATTGACGAATACAAATCCGTTGGTTGAAGTAGATTCTACAAGTGGATTCACATCATCGGAAGTTTCAGAAAAATTCACTGATAGCCGTAATACGGAATTGAAAGGATTGGTTATCTGTTACGGTATCCGGATGAATTACCCGATTTCCAAATCGCTTTTGTTCCATATTGGATTTCGCTATCAATATGCTTCCATGCTGGGTAAAAAAGACTATAAAGATTACGAGTATACCGACAACTGGTTTTCCGGAAGAGAAATCTGGTCACGCGTTAATCAACGCCGTCAGTTTGGCGTTGCGAATGTAGGGATTGGATTGACATTATGTTTGTAAGAATATAAAGACAGTTGGGGCTTAATATATTACGCCCAGCTTTAAAATATTCTATTATAAATTTCTTTAATCTACTTCCGGCGCCAAACGCAATACAATTCCGTCAATTTCATCGGTGATCGGGATCTGGCATCCCAAACGACTGTTCGACTTCACGTGGAAAGCCTGGTCAAGCATGTCTAATTCGGCATCGCTCTGTTCGGCCAACTCATGATCAGATTCCAGGTAACACTGACAAGTAGCGCACATTGCCATTCCACCACATTCCCCTTTTACAGGCAGGTCGTATGATTTACATACTTCCATAATGTTCATGTTCATGTCAGTAGGAGCAATTAACTCATGAGCTACTCCTTCGCGGTCAATAATTGTTACTGTAATGTCAGACATTGTAAGAATTTTGGTGCAAAAGTAATGTTTTTAATAGAGGAAAGACAAAAGCTTTAAGCGGAAAGTATGTTAGAACTAAAAACAGAAAACCGCCCTGAAAAAATCAAAGCGGTTTTCACTATATAGCGTCGTTCCGTTCTATCCACAACTACTAGTCGCGGGAAGGCGGACCGGAAAGCCGCACGCAGTGCGTAACGACTATAATTAAGACAAAGATATATCAAAAAAGTAGGGACAGGTCGCGACCCATCCCTACTTTTTCTTTTCAATTCTCAATTTTGTAATTTTCAATTGAAAATTACATCATCCCCGGCATACCACCTGGCATTCCGCCGTGGTTATGAGGAGCTTCAATTTCCGGCTCATCTGCGATCACACACTCTGTTGTCAGCAACATAGCTGCAATTGACGCTGCGTTTTCGATAGCGATACGCGTAACTTTCGTTGGATCGATAACTCCTGCTGCGTATAAATCTTCAAACTTATCCGTTCTTGCGTTGTATCCGAAATCATCTTTTCCTTCACGAACTTTCTGTACAACTACAGCTCCTTCGCCACCGGCATTCGCAACAATCTGACGAAGCGGTTCTTCAATCGCTCTTCTCACGATAGCAATACCCGTAGTTTCGTCTTCGTTTTCACCTTTAAGCGTTTCTAACTTATTAATTGAACGAATCAATGCTACACCTCCACCCGGAACAATTCCTTCCTCCACAGCAGCTCTTGTAGCAGCCAAAGCATCGTCAACGCGATCT
>CBFGMW010000042.1:0-10739 GCA_965649925.1 uncultured Fluviicola sp. | reverse complement strand
ATGACACTTTTATCTTCATTGGAATGGATTATTAATGTTTTATTATATCTCCCATAATATTTTATCTTTTTAGTATGACCCAATCGCTCCTTCCAAACAATCCCCCCATTACCATCAATTTTCAACATCTTAACATCGTAATATGCAAGACATGTAACTGCAGTAAAAGGGTGCAAAATCATACTCTCTTCACAATCGTAGTACTGTTCAAAAACTAAAACAGTTCCACCATCCTGACACTTAATTGCATCAGTTATCTTATATTGCAAGCCTTCAAATGCAATAAACTCCTTCGTCAATTCATATGAATTGGTTACAGTCATGCTATGATTAGTGAAATCAAGTATTCCTTCGAATACTTCCAACGCACCTCCCCTAATTCCAAAACACCCGACAGAGCCGTCTGCATTTGGTACAACTAGCAAATCATAAACTTTTTTCTCATCGACACTGATTTTTATTTCATTTAGCTCATTATTTTCAAGTTTCCAAACATAAAGTCCACCAACTTCAATAGGATTAACAGTAAAATAGAGATCACCACTATCTGAGAGTAGTTTATGAAAAAATCTGTGATGAATTTTATCGAAATTAGACTTAACCGTTCCTTCTGTTAACAGCTTAAATGATTTATCATAAATCTTGAATACAAATTTGATTTGATCTTCGGTTTTTATCTCATAGTAAACAGCAAAAAAATTCTTATTCAAAGATTGAATAATATTTTCGTTAACAATTTCCCCTGATGAATTTCGTTCATAAGAAATCAGCTCTTTCGAATTTCCAACCGGCATACAATTGTTGTCATATTCCTGAGTCGACATACTCCATAGACCCTTTGTCTTATTTTTTTCAAAAACAAAAACTTTCCCTCCAATAACCATAACACCACAATCATTAGGAGCTATATTGAAAGTATTGTCTTTTTCGAAATTGGTGTGATGCGTTAATTTCAGAGTAGTACCAAACATTCTGTCATAATGAGCAACAAAGAAAGATTTATCTTCTAATGGGTAAACACCATCAAAACCATAACTCACGAGTTCAACAGGTCCAACTTTAAATCCTTGTGAGAATATTTTTGATTGAGAAAGGATTACAAAGACAAAGAAGAGAATTAAGTGGTTTTTCATAAATAGTTTTTTGAAGGTCAAAAGTAAAACAATCTGAACCATTCGCCCTTATTTCCTTATTTATTCCCTTCCTCCTTCGGAACAGCCTTAATAACCGTCAGTTTCCTCCCCTTGAACTTTATCGGGTGATTATCGAAAACAGCAACAATTTTGGTGAATTTGGCGCCGAGGAAAACGATTTGGGAAGTGTAGTACATCCATAAAAGAATTACTAATAACGTTCCTGCCACACCGGCCTTGCTTCCGAAGAAGTAATTTGTCAAATAGTATTTGATTAGTAGTTGTCCGATAAACAGCAAAATAGCCGTGAACACAGCTCCTTTGAAGGCATAACTCCATTTTACGCCGCCGTCATTCACGTATTTAAATACTAGTGCAAACAAAACAACGTTCGTGAAAACAGATAAAATATTCACCAGTGAAGAAAGAATGAAATCTTCGAACCCGTTCAGATCGCCAAACAAACCGGTTATTGCCGACATGAGAAATGTTTCGCCCATATACAATGTAATGAACACCATTCCGAAAACTGCCAGCAGTAAAATAGAGATAAGTTTTGTCCCTACCGTATATTCGAACCGTCTTGAGCGCGATTCGATTTCTACTTTTACATCATAAAATTCATTGATACTTGTTCGAAGCGACGAAAACAAAACCGAACTCGAAAACAACAAGGTGATAATACTGACCAGGTTTGAGATGAATGTTCCCTGTCCAATATTCAATTCCTTCAAAAAAGGCATAATTCCGGAAGAATCCTGGAGTCCGATCTGATCATGTAAAACACTCTCAATCATTTCCGATATGGAATCCTGCCCTACAATTGCGCCGAAACTAACAATTGCAAGGTAAATCAACGGAATCATTGCAAACACAGTATAGTACGCCAAAGCAGCTCCGTGAAAAAAAGGTTCTTCCTCGAAAAACTCAACGAACGTTTGTTTGATGATCTGAATCAATTTTTTTACCCTGTTTTTCACTCTATTTTGATTTTTTACTTACCCGAATATAGCTAATTTCAGCGAAGGGCTTGGAACTATACAACACCCAGGCTGTATTCTTTGAAACGCGAACAATATTTCTATAATAAACACCGCAGAATTGAGAAGATACCAATTTCACTTTCTCCCCCAGAGTTTTGTGCTTTCTGTATTCTATCGGACGGAACAAACATTCAGTTCCATCTATCTTTCCTTTATTGATTTCGCCGAAAAAAGCTGCTTCGTATTCATTGGTCGGCTGGAAATAAAATTCCTCAGGACTCGCCTTACGCAAAATGCGTTGGTTTGCCAAAAAGTAAATTTCCTTACACCATTCCATTACTTCTTTTCCTTCATGAGAAACCAGCAAAACGATCAGTTTTCGAACTCGTGCCAATTCCTGCAAATATGAACCTATTTTCAACTTCAAATGCGCATCTAAATGTGCGAAGGGTTCATCGAGCAGTAAAACATCCGGTTCTGAAGCAAGGGCACGTGCAATAGCTAAACGCTGTTTTTCTCCGCCCGATAAATGGCGCGCTTCTTCTTTAGCCAAATGTGTCAGATTCACGAGTTCAAGTAATTCCAAAGAAAACGTTTCCTGTATGTCATTAGACAGGTATGACATTCCGTGTTTCACATTTTCATGCACGGTATGGAATAAATCCAGCTGGTAATCCTGGTTGACTAATTGAATATCGGGATGTCCGGGAATTAAATTGTATTGCGGCCCGCGAACCTGTTTTCCGTTCCAGCGTACTTCGCCGGCTGTAGCATCCTGGTGTCCGGATAAAATCCGCAAAAGTGAAGATTTCCCTTCGCCGTTCGCTCCAACAATGCCAATAATGGAACCCGACTCAATTGTGAAGTTGAGATCTTTTAAGATCTCCCTTGAATAGGAAATACCCAGATTTTTGATTTCGAGCATTAACCGCGTAATTCTTTGGGGAATTTATTGCCAAGAAGATATATTCCGGGAATTGGATTCTCTATCAACTCATCATCGTTCAAATAAACACGCAGTTTCTTGCGATCTTTATCCAATTCGTATTCATCAACAGCGCTTTCAGGGAAAACAAGTGGCGTAATTCCGTCTTTCGTATGAAAATGAAAAATAAAAACATCATCGAAAACTACATGAAACACATCGTCTTCACCTTTCTCTCCTGATAAAGTGTATTCAGCGTTTCGTTTCGTTTCTATCTCCGTAATATCACCACGAACAGCAAATTCATCTTCCCACTCATAACGAATATTCTCAGGCGAGTCCTCTCCCTTGTGATTTTCGTTCGCGTACTCTTCTGAGTAAGATGCATTCTTTAAGTAAACATGAATGATGTATGACATAGTGTTATTTTGAGTGCAAATGTAATTAATTGAAAATGTAATCCCGATAGCTATCGGAAGAGAATTGAAAAGTAACTAAATGTCAGAAAGCAAAACCTTTTCAATTTTATAATTCTCAATTTTCAATTCCCTTAAGCTATCTTTGCCAAAAAAATCCGGAATGATTCCTCAAGTTGAGCTTTTAGCACAAAAAATACAAACCATAGAACGTCGTCACCCATGGATTTTCTCCGGAGCACTGAAAAGAATGCCCGAAGAATTGGAAGACGGAACTGTAGTTCAGGTTGTTGACAAACAAAAGAATGTTTTGGCTGTGGGTCATTTCAACCACGGTTCAATTGCTGTGCGCGTTTTGACTTTTAAGGAAGAGGAAATCGATCAGGATTTCTTCAACGAC
This sequence comes from uncultured Fluviicola sp., assembly GCA_965649925.1. Lineage (GTDB taxonomy): Bacteria > Bacteroidota > Bacteroidia > Flavobacteriales_D > Crocinitomicaceae > Fluviicola. The sequence goes on along the minus strand of CBFGMW010000042.1, from coordinate 6,882 downwards.
CGTATTCAGAAGGCAGTTGATCTTCGTATGGCGCTGAATTTACTGAACGAAGACAACAATATTTTCCGCCTGGTACATGGCGAAGGCGATGATTTACCGGGGTTGATCGTAGATTTTTACAACGGTGTTGCAGTAATTCAATGTCACAGCGCCGGAATGTGGAGAAACATCGCATTTATCTCTCAGGCTTTGCAAAACACTTTGAAGGAAAAATTAGTCGCAATTTACCACAAGTCGAAGGAAACACTTCCGGGAAGAGTAGAAACTGCTGATGAATACCTTTTTGGTTCTGTAGAGGTGCCTCACATCGCGAAAGAAAACGGAGTACTTTATAATATAGACTGGATTACCGGGCAAAAAACAGGTTTCTTCATCGATCAGCGTGAAAACAGAAGTCTTTTGGCGCATTACAGTTCAGGCAAGAAAATTCTGAACACATTTTGTTATTCGGGTGGTTTTAGCTGTGCAGCATTGAATAAAGGAGCAGCTGAAGTTCATTCTTTGGACAGTTCAAAAAAAGCCATTCAATTAACTGACGACAATATTATCCTGAATAAGTTTGAAGCAAAACATCAAAGCATTGTTGCAGATGCAATGAGTTTTATTCGCGATTTAGGTGAGCAATTCGACATTATTGTTCTTGATCCGCCTGCCTTTGCAAAACACCGCGACAAACGTCACCAGGCCGTTCAGGGCTACAAACGCCTGAACGCCATGGCTATGCAGCATATTAAACCGGGAGGATTGTTAATGACTTATTCTTGTTCCCAGGTTGTAGACAAAACACTATTTACAAATACAATTATTGCTGCAGCTATAGAAAGTGGTCGTTCAGTTAAGATCTTGCACCAGCTTCATCAGCCGGCAGATCACCCCATTTCGGCATTTCATCCGGAAGGCGAATACTTAAAAGGATTGATGGTTCAGGTGAACTAATCATTCTATACATATCATGTTAGACATCAGTTACAAGAATATTCTGAAGGTCGCCCTGCCAATGATGCTGAGCGGTTTCATCCAATCTATCATCTCCATTACTGATGCCGGATATCTCGGTCATTACAGTCAACTGGCTTTTGAAGCAGCAGGCGGCGCAGGTATGTGGTATATTACACTTTACATGTTATTTGTGGGATTAAACGATGGATCACAAATTCTCATGGCCCGAAAGATCGGTGAAAAAGACACTAAAGGATTCGTCTCCGTTTTTCAGAACAATACAATCTTATTGTTGGTTGTTGCGGCTGTGGTTACTGCGGTTGTATTTCTGATAATGCCTTCTGTACTGGACGGAATGGTCAAGAATCCGGAATTACGGGATGCCGAGCAGCGCTTTTTAGAAGTCAGAAGTTATGGTTTCTGGGCGGCAATTATGACCTTAAGTATCCAGGCAACCTATTTAGCTGAAGGAAGAACCAAACTCGTTTTATATACTGCAGCAATCACAGCGTCTACAAATGCCTTATTCGGTTATTTACTAGTATTCGGTAAATTTGGTTTTCCGGAAATGGGATTGGAAGGTGCAGCTTTGGGTTCGGCCTGCTCTGAGTTCTGCGGTATGTTCTTTATTTTCGGAACGGTGCTTTATCGAAGAAAGTACACTGAGTATCGGTTATACAAACATTTCAAACTGCAGACAGTTCAGCTGAAAGAGAATCTCAAAGTTGGCTTACCTCTTTTAATGCAGGGATTAGTTGCTTTAGCTGTTTGGACCGTTTTCTTTAACTGGATTGAACAAATGGGGGGCGATAATCTGAGTGTTTCTCTAAATATTCGTTATATCTACTTTCTCGCGTTTATTCCTGTTTGGGGATTTGCAGCAGCAACCAAAACATACATTGCACAATACCTGGGCGCAAAAGAATATCATCTATTGCCAACCATCCAGCGCCGCATTCAGTTGATGACTGTTCTTTTCCTGGTGGTTACATTCCATGGCGCAGTATTATATCCGGAGTACCTGGTATCCATGGTAAACAGCAACCCGGTACACATTCAAAAAAGCGCTGTTATTCTGCAAATGGTGAGCGGATCAATTTTACTTTACGCCGTCGTAAGTGTTTACTTTCAAACCATCAGCGCCAGCGAGAATACCAGAGTCACTTTTCTTGTAGAATGTCTGGCGACCGCTTCCTATTTGACTACAGCATACTTATTCATAAAAGTTTATAAATTTCAAATAAAGCACATTTGGTTGGTAGAATATGTTTACTTTATAGTAATGGGAGCTGCCTCTCTCTTTTATCTACGCTTTTTTAACTGGACAAAAAAACAAGTTTTATGAGTAAGTTACGTGTTGTGTTCATGGGAACACCAGAGTTTTCGGTTGGTATTTTAGATGCAATAATGAGATCTCAGCACGAAGTTGTTGGAGTGGTAACTGTTGCAGATAAACCTGCAGGAAGAGGTCAGGTAATGCACGAAAGTGCTGTTAAAGTCGGAGCAAAGAACTACAAAATTCCGGTTCTTCAGCCTGTTTCGTTAAAGGATAAGTCTTTCATTTCAGAATTGAAAGCTTTGAATGCCGACGTTTTTGTAGTAGTTGCTTTCCGAATGTTACCGGAAATAGTTTGGAAAATGCCAGAAAAGGGAACATTAAATTTACACGCATCTCTTCTGCCCGATTATCGCGGAGCTGCTCCGATCAATTGGTCAATTATGAACGGCGACACAAAAACAGGACTGAGCACATTCTTTATAGATGAGCAAATAGATACCGGTTCGGTCATTCTTCAAAAAGAATTAAGCATTTCTGAAAACGAAAGCGCCGGAAGTCTGCATGACAGAATGATTCCGGAAGGCGGTAAACTGGTTGTGGAAACCCTGGACCAGATCGCCTCGGGAAATGTTGCAACTATTCCGCAGCGTGAAATGATAGGAAGCTTGAATCGTCCGGCACCGAAACTATTTAAGGAAAACACGAAGATCGATTGGAACGCGGACATAAAAACGGTTCATCAGCTGATTTGCGGTTTATCGCCATACCCTGCAGCATGGTCAGTCTTAACCAATGCAAAAGGTGAATTAAAAACCGTAAAGTTCTTCGAAACACGGATTATCCATACAACCAATAAACTTTTACACGAGATGTGGAGTACCAAAGATGCCTTTTACATTCAGTTAAAAGATGGCGTATTGGAAGTTCTGGAATGGCAAATGGAGGGTAAAAAGCGCATGACAACACGCGATTGGCTGGTTGGAAATCAGATTTCCGACTGGAAAATCAACCAATAATTCATCGAACGAATAAGGTATTTGGTCGTAAAACCCTTTAAAAACGGGGGCTTTATCAACAAAACGCCGTTTTTATCAACAAAAACAGCACTTTTTCGCTCTAGTCCTTTGCTGGTAACAGTATTCGCCTAAATTTGCTGTGTAATTAAATAGAAACATTTTTAAAAACCAAACTATGAACAAAGCAGAATTAATTGACGCTATTGCTTCTGAAGCAGGATTGTCTAAAGTAGATGCAAAAAAAGCATTGGACGCATTTGTAAGCGCAACAGGAACAGCATTGAAAGGTGGTGACCGTATTTCTCTAGTAGGATTCGGATCTTTCTCTGTATCTAAGCGTGAAGCAAGAACAGGTCGTAATCCTCAAACTGGAAAAGAAATCAAAATCGCAGCTAAGAACGTTGTACGTTTCAAAGCAGGTGCTGAGCTTTCCGGAGCAGTTAACTAAGAAATTCTATATTTCGATTGAAAAATCCTTTCTGCTTCGGTGGAAGGGATTTTTCTTTTGTATGAAGTTATGCGTTATCGACATTTTATATTTTCATTCTTTCTTGTGGTTACCTGCACAACAGCAAGCATTGCACAAACGGAATATCCTTATGGCAAATTCGAAATCTCAAAAGGGTATGAATTTGCTTTCACTACCATAGACACGGAATTCGATATGCTCCGGGATCCTGTAATTATCATTGACGGCATCCCGCAGGTTATTAAAGATCATTCAAGCGCAAGCAGCATGTACAGTTTCATTAGTGTTTCACCGAACAAACGTTATATCATTATTGACGACATTATTATTGGCTATGCTGAAGATGGAGAAACGCGTTTTTTGCATGAGAACTACATGTGCGCAGTAGTTGATGTTAAAACACAGCAAATTGTTGCATCGTTTCAAGGCGCATGTGCTGGTGAATGGAACAATCAGAATAAGTTTATCTATGCCGACGAGGTTTATTTTGACGGAAGTGTACCTATTCCCGGAGAACTGCAGCTTCCAAAAACCATAAAGCGGATATAAATCCTCATGGGTTGTCCGTTGTAGCGGATCCCTAGCCGTTTCACACCTTTCATTCACTCATCCTTACACTTCAGATAAATTTCAAACGATCGGACTCTATTTTAAATAAATTGGTCGAAGTTTATCATCAACCGCACCACGCTGAAGAGAATAAATGGAAACTACTCATGAATAAGTCTAATCCTTCTTTCTACGAAGACGATCAAAAGATTGTAAACTTTGGCTGCCAGGGAAATATCTTCAATTTGTCTTCTCTCAAAGAATTTGAGCGGCCAATTGGCTCGTATGGTTTCGGAATTAAATTTGTCTGTGAAGGAGTTGAACGCTACACCATTAACAACAAAAAATTCGCGGTCTCTCCCGGAAGCTATATTCTACTGAACGGTGAGAAAGAAGGCAGTGTGACCATCGACAGCAAAAAAACGGTAAAAGGAATGTGCCTGAACATTTCCAATAAAATGATTGCAGATGTAATTGCCACACTGCAAGCTCCCGACACCCCTATTTCCGATATTGGACTTTCCGATTTTTTCTACACTGAGCATTTCCTGGAGAATCAATACCATGCTTCAAACACAATACTTGGAAAGAAGCTGATTGAAATTGGCGGACAAGTCAATACCGGTTTGTTTTCTGCTGACGAGATTACCGAAGATTTGTTTTATGAATTAACAGAACGGTTAGTGGCAGACCAGGTTCAGGTTTTCAAACAGCTTCAATCTATTCCAAGTGTAAAAGCCGAAACACGCCGCGATTTGTGTCGGCAGGTATTAAAAGGAAAAGATTTCATCGACTTTCATTATACAGAACCCCTAACCGTAGAGCAAATTGCCCTTGTTGCGGGTATGTCGGAATACCATTTCTTTCGACTCTTTAAACAAATGGTTGGATTATCACCCTATCAATACATTTTATCGCGCCGATTAAAATCAGCCTCCCAGCTTTTGAAATCAGATCATTCTGTGTCTGATGCTGCCATTTCAACGGGTTTTTCAGATATTTTCTCGTTCAGTAAAACATTCAAAAAACACTTTGGAGTTTCCCCGACTAAATACATCAGCAACAATTTTATCACCACACTCTAAATAAGGTTCAGGTTTAATGGGCGCTTCCGATTCGGAAAAACAACGGGTAAAAACTAATTAACATGATATCCGGATAGCTGATTTTAATGAATTCGTTATAACGATATCCCAATATCACGTTATTTATGTTTCGTGATATCATGGAATTTTCGCTCTCACAAAAATTAGCAGTTTTGTACAAATGAATCAGATCTGACTGATGTAGCTTTATCTCATAAATTAAAGATGCGTTTCGAATCCCGATTTGAGAACCTGAAAACTCTTCCCGGGGAATCTATTTTGTGCAGATCACCGGAAACAGTGGCTGGACAAAAACAGTCAAAGTGATCAGGTAACGGTTTGTTTTAAAACAATTCTGTGATTTGCTTACCTGTTATTTCGAAGCAACTGATGTGCTATATAGAAACCGTTCGGCTTGAGGCAGATAAATGGAACTGACGAAACTAAGAAATACTGAGTGATCATTGAGCTGGATTGGCGCCAAACTCAGGGAAACGGAATTAAAGATGCCTTGGTCTGTTTCGGTGGGCCGGGGCATCTTTTTATGAACAGCAATTACGTATTCGTGAACAGGCAATAGTAAAATCAGGTTTAATCAAACTATTGCCTAATGGCTATTCACTAATTACTAAATTTGTACCCATGAACAAAATCCTCCTCCTCACCCTTACACTCATAGCAACGAAATTTGTTCTTTCACAAGACGATTTAGTTATTATTTCGAATTCGAAGTATCTCGTAATGTATCGTCACGTAGATAATCCATGTAAAATTACATTCGCTGGAATGAACGACGCACCATATACAATATCGGGCTATGGTTGTAAGTTGTCAAATACTGATGAAGCAGGGAATCGCTTACCCTCTCACAATTTTATTCTTACATCAACAGAAACAGATTATATAGGTGGAATAATAAAAGTTATTCAAGCAAGAGATAGTATTGCATCGGACACAGTAGCGAGTATTGAATTCATGTGGAAAGATTTACCGGCACCCGCGCTCTTCTTCGGAGGTAGTGAACCTAATGATTATTTTAATCCTAAAGAAACCATGTTATTCCCGAAATATGGTTCGGATGTTTTTCTCGACTATAGATTTACAGTGCTTAGCTGGGAAGTTTCGGTTGGTAAAAAACTTTTTAAAGGAACTGGGAATCAGCTGCCAAAGGAGTATTTAAGCGCAGTAAAAAAACTAAAGACAAATAACAAAATAACCATTCGGGCAAAAGTGATTGGTGAAGACAAAAAAACGCATGAGATAGAAGCCAGTTACGTCAAATCTCCCGAATTTGTTCTAGAAGAACCAGCATTCGACCTTGGTGATTAACTTTGCACCCATGAACAAACGTCTCCTCGAAGAATTCTATAAACTCATCCCCGAAGAAAAAGGACAATTATTCGATTCCATAGCCGCCGACAGAACCCGTTATTTAACCGTTTTGCTCGAAGATATTTTCCAGGAACTCAATGCCAGCGCCGTTTTGAGAAGCTGCGATTGTTTCGGAATACAGGAACTACATGTTATAGAGAGTAAAAACAAATA
>CBFGMW010000041.1:0-10791 GCA_965649925.1 uncultured Fluviicola sp. | reverse complement strand
ATGGTGGCCCGGGTCGTGCGGGTGGCGGAGAAGAAATGGGTGGAAAACGCGGGGTGATGCATTATTTGCAAAGAACTGCGATTCAAGGTCATCCAACCACAATTACTGAAATTACGCAGCAGTTTCAGCAAGGTGCAGCAGGAAAAACAGATTCAATTCACCCGTTCAAAAAGCATTACGAGGAATTGGAGGTTGGTGATCAATTGATTACAGACAGCCGATTAATTACAGCCGAAGATATTGACGCATTTGCAGCTTTGAGCGGTGATAATTTCTATGCGCATAAAAGAGAAACAAATTTTGCGGGAACCATGTTTGACGAGCAGGTTGCGCATGGTTATCTGATTATGAGTATTTCAGCCGGATTATTTGTTGATAGTTACGAAATCAATCCGGTGCTTTTGAACTACGGAATTGATGAGCTTCGTTTTACCAAGCCTGTATATCCGGGAGCTAAAATTCATATCAGATTTACGTGTAAAGAGAAAATCAGCACAGATGTAACTCCAAACGAAGACGATCCGAAAACACTTATTCAGCGTGGTGTTGTTAAATGGCTGGTTGAAATGCTGGATGATACGGATGAGCCATTAGTTGGAATTGCAACCATTTTGACAATGGTGAAGAAGCTGGACCAGAATTAAAATTGATTTCGGACTGAAAATTGCTTGAACTGCGAATGGAAAAAATTAAACAATGAAAAAGTCTTTTTTGTTTTTGATGATTTTGATTACTGGTTTTGCTGGATTTTCTCAGTCTGCCAAGAAACAAAACGCTGCACTGAAAAACGAGCTGGCTGCTGCAAAAACACGCTATGCATCTGACGTAGCTGTTTATTTAGCCGAATTCAATGAATTGGAGAAAGCACGACAAGATTATCGCGCCTATTCCAAACACGCGTTTATTACAAGGCAGAATAGTTTGAAGAAAGAAATCAGTGATTTGCGCAAACTAATGGATTTTTGTGATGCGTTCAACATCGATTATACCAAGCTTATTTCTGAACAACATCTGAAAAACGCCGAATCTTTCAGTTATAAGATTCATGCTGATCGGGAACGAATCATGCTTTCGGAAATTTTATTATTTCAGAATGTCAAGGATACATTGGTTATCGATGGATTGAAGCGGAAAGCTCAGAATATGCTTTTGAAAGACCAGCTAACAGTCTATACAACGGCACAAAACCAAAATGCAGTGGTTCTGGTGAAGCAGCGGAATATGATTGCAGAAGTCAAAAAAACTGCAAAAGAACTTGATTCCATGGAGGTGCTTTACTACCGTTCTATTCTTGAATTGGATCAGTCGCTTAAAAAACTGCGCACTTATACCGACCAGTTGTACGACAAAGAGTGTAAGGATAATAAAGGAGGAACTGCGTTTACCATTCGTTATGAAAAGGAATTCCTTACGAAACCTGCTCCGGTTGTAGACCCGGTTAAACCAACACACAAGTCGCCGTTTGAAAGTGAAATTGCTGAAGTGCCTGCCGAATTTCCAGGTGGCAGTGAAGCCCTTAAAAAATTCATAACTGAGCATATTCAACTTCCGAAAGCTATCATGGAGCTTGGAGTAGAAGGCAAGTGCTACGTTCAGTTCGTGGTAAAATCAACCGGGGAAATATCAGATGTACTTGTCGTGAAGGGAATTGTTGAATGTCCGGATTGTTCTCTTGAAGCATCGCGACTTGTAAAGGAAATGCCTCACTGGATTCCCGGAAAAACAGCCGGAAAAGATGTGAGCAGCCGGATGGTTCTGCCTATAGATTTCAGGTTGAAATAAAATCTGCTAACTTTAACCTATAAACCTCAATCTGTATGCGCACAACAATCATTCTTTCATTCCTTTTTCTTTCAGGTTTCGGATTTTCCCAAAACAAAATTTCTGTTGTGGATGTAGTTGCCGAATTCCCGGGTGGAAGGGAAGCAATGGTTAAATATATTCAAGAGAATATTAAGGTTCCTGCTAAAGTTCCTAATCGGAAACTAAAGGACAAATGCTATGTGAAATTTATAATTTCAGAAACCGGGAATGTTTCGAATGTTCAACTTGTGAAGGGTATGGAAAAATGCCCTGAATGTGGTAATGAAGCCGTTCGGGTCGTGAAAAATATGCCCGACTGGACTCCTGCTCAAAGGGATGGAAAACCTGTAAACGCTTGGTATACGCTTCCTATTTCATTCCAGTACGTTAAATAAGATATTCTTTATACTATGAAACTAATCTGTCTTTTTATTTTGTCGATTTTGTGCACATCAGTAGGGCAGGCACAAACCCCTGCCGAGTTGAATGCTCAGTTACGTCAGGAATTGCTAACTGTAAAAGCCAAATCAGAAGAAATTAAACCGGTGTTTGATAAACTTTATCTTGCTTTCAATACTTATTCTGACAGTTTGTTGCTTCAGTTCAAGGCTATTCCTTTTAATCAGCTTGTTGATAGCTACTTAACATTCAAAGCATACCAGGATTCGATAGAGTGTATTAACTGGACATACAGCAAAACAATCCCTTTCAATGATTTGTTGAGCGACGATAATTTTCCGGCCAGGAATAAATTCACGCCTTGCAATGTTGCCCTCGGAGAAGTGCTTAATGTGAAGCATAATGTGAATTATTACCCGCATGATGTGGTTTTGGGTCAGAAATCGTTAGAGGAAGAAAATATAGACCTGGAGGAAAGTATACAAGGTTATATCATTAAAAATTCAAGGATGCTTCTGTTTTTGGATGAGGCGTCATCCGGATTTAACCAGGGCCAATCAATAGAATCGTCTATAAATTATCTTAAGGCTGCATACGAACTTAAGCTAACTGAAGTAAATCAATACACTGCTGTTTTGAAAGATACCGTTGCCCAGGCACGAAAACTTTATTTGGCGAATCCTGAAACTTCAAAATACAAACATTGCTTCTACAAAGTAAAACCTGTCTCTTATTCGGAATCACCTAGCAAGGAGCCTGTAATATATTCGGTTACTGATGAAATTCCCGAATTTATTGGTGGCAGGGAAGCAATGAACAAATACCTTTCTGAGAACCTGGTTTATCCGGAATCAGCCAAAAAGAAGAGAATCGAGGGGAAGGTTTATTTGAAATTTGTGGTTTCCGAAACCGGAAATGTTTCGAATGTTAAGGTTCAAAAAGGCATTGCCGACTGTCAGGAATGTGATGCGGAAGCCGTCCGGGTCGTAAATAACATGCCCGATTGGAAACCTGCAAAAACCAATGGAAAACCGGTAAATTCATGGTATAACTTGCCGGTTTCGTTTAAAATTCAATAAAATGAGAATAACCACCCTGATTTTAATAAGCGTATGCACCGCTTTTGGTGTTCAGGCACAATCGAAAAAAGTTAAGAATAAGCAATTGCTTGCAGAGCTGCAAATAGTGCAGAAAACGGCCGATTCTATCCGGGAGGTTCATAGTGATCTGCTTCGTGGAATATATTACTATGTCGATACCGGATCCAAATCGGCAAGAAGGATTTCTGAACAAAAACGGGAAGAAATAAACCTTAGATCCGAGATTAAGTCGAATCATTCGACTCTGATCAAAATGGCCGGTTTCGATGCAAATTCACTTGTTTCATTAGAAGAGGTAAAGAACTTCGTTCCGCCGAGTATCGACAAAATCTATCCCGAAAAACCTGATTGGCTGAATAAGAATATTACGCTTATCCAGGTTGCTCCGATGAAGGATCTGACAGACGTAAAGATCAAGACACAAAACCAGTTATTGAGGCTGAAGATTGATGAATATAAATCCTCAAACGAGAAGAATATGGTGCTTCTTTCGGAAGAGCAGACTATTCTGAAAAATTGGATAAAGATAAGTGATGATTATTCGGCAATCGCCAATGAGTACCTTGCCTTCAATAAAAAGTTAGAAGCAAAAGCGCTTTTACTGGCAGATAAGTATAAAGAACTGACAGCAAAAAAAGAAGAGGAAGATCGCCTGAAGCTAGAGAAACAACTCGCTCTTGAGGCTAAGAAAAACAAAGGTAAAAAGCCGAAGTTCGTGGAGCCGGTAATTGTAGATCAAGAGGACGAAGTCCCACAGGAGTCTGTAGAATATGGTGAAAACACGAAAGTAAGCAGCGATTTCAACTATGGCGCTGAGTTTTCTGCACCTCCTCCTGAACCTATGGTAGAGTATGAAAACCCGGCTGTACCTGTCATTTATGATATTGTTGAACAACTGGCCGAATTCCCCGGTGGCAGAGAAGCAATGAATAAGTTTTTAGCGGATAATCTGAAAATGCCCGCGGTTGCCAAAGAAATGAGTATTAATGGAAAGGTATATTTGAAATTCGTGGTTTCCGAATCAGGAAACATTTCAAACGTTTCCGTTAAGAAAGGTATTGCCGACTGCCCGGAATGTGATGCGGAAGCAGTTCGCGTAGTGAAAAAAATGCCGGACTGGATTCCTGCCAAAAATAACGGTAAAGTTGTAAATTGCTGGTATACGATGCCTATTCTATTTAAAGTTCAATAAATGAAAATAGTTACTCTGATATTAATAAGTGCGTTTATCGCTTTTAGTGTTCAGGCGCAATCGAAAAAAGTGATCAATCAACAGCTGTTGGCTGAGTTGACTGCTGTTCAAAAAGCTGCTGATTCCATAGAGAGCGTTCACGGAAAGAAACAAAGTGAAATAAATAATCTCAAGATATCTGTTATTGCGGCCATGAGAAAATTTAATCAATTAAAAAACGAAGAGGCAATTCTTCGTCAACGAATTGATTCAAAACAATTGGCATTAAAAGATCTCGGATTTGATGGCTATAGTATTGTTTCTTCTGCAGAAGTGAAATCACTTGTTTCACCTACTTTAAACAAAGACTATTCAGTTGAACCTGCATGGTATTCTAAAAAAATCATTCTGTTAAGGAAGCCGTATGTGCGAGATTTGACAGAAATGAAAGTCAAAGCCCAAAACGAAGTATTGAAATTGGAAATAAACTCATTTACAGAGACAAATAATAAGAACAGAACGTTATTGGCAGAAGAGCAGCAAATAGCAGACAGCTGTTCTGAAACAATAAATGAATTGAACGTACTGAATGACAAGTACACCATTCTAAATAGAACCTTGAGCGATAAACATACTTTACTCAAAAACAAGTATGATGAATTGATTGAGAAAAAACAGGCTGAAGACAGGTTAAAGCGTGAGAAAGAAGTTCTTGCTGCCAGTAAAACAAAAAGTAAAAACCCTAAAACTATTCCGTTTGTCCCACCTGTAGTTAATGATGATGAGATAATGGAAAAACAAATGCTCAGAGGATCGAATAGAGAAGACGAGTTTTCAGGAGATTACTTTGAGGCTGCCCCTCCTATGCCTGAGCCACCACCGCCACCAAAACCACCCGTTATTTTCGATGTTGTTGAGGAGCCAGCTGAGTTCCCGGGAGGAGTGCAGGCTATGAAAGAGTACCTTGCAGCTAACCTTAAAATACCGGATGTTGCTGAAGAACTTAGCATTAACGGCAAAGTTTACCTGAGATTCGTAGTTTCCGAAACAGGAAATATTTCAAACGTTTCCATTAAGAAGGGTATTGCCGACTGTCAGGAATGTGATATGGAAGCAATTCGTGTAGTGAAAAAAATGCCGGATTGGATTCCTGCGAAAAATAACGGTAAAGCTGTAAATTGCTGGTATACATTGCCTGTTGCATTTAAAGCCCAATAATAGATGAAAACAATTATCCTGATTTTAATAAGCGCACTTACCGTTTCCGGTCTACAGGCGCAGTCAAAGAAAAAACTCAATCAGCAGCTATTGACAGAGCTGGCAGCCGTTCAAAATACTTCCGATTCCCTGGAGGAGATTCGGGGTAGCAAAGAAAGAGAAATGAAAGATCTCTCCGATCATCTTATTTCGCTTAAAAAAAGACTCAGGAATCAGGAAAGTGCAGAAGCTAAATGGCGTAGTGAAATAATCCGGTTTCATACGAATTTGGTACAAATGGGATTTAATGCAGATTCCATGTATTCGCTGAATGATCTGAATACGTTGGTTTCTCCGATTCAAAAAGAACATATTCCTGAACCCGAAATCATGGTTCAGCCTTTTGAATTTGCACTGGTGAGCGCTTTGCCGGATTTAACGGACGTAAAGATCAAAGTACAAAATGAAATGCTTCAGCACAAAATAGCTGAATTTGAGAAAGCGAATGAATTGAATAACGCAGTACTTGTGAATCAACAATCGCAGATCGATGAATTAAAAACGATTCAAAAAGAATTTGGAATTTTTGTTGAAGGTTATGAAACTTTCAACGTGCAGTTATCTCAACAACTGAATATCCTGAAAAAGAAATATTTCGAGGTTGCCGAAAAGAAAGCAGAAGCAGAACGTGTGAAACGAGAGAAAGAACTTGCAGCGGCGAACAAATCAAAGGTTAAAAAACCGAAGGTTGTTGAGATTATGGGCTACCCAATTATAGAAGAACGGACACCTGATATCCAAAAGGACAGTGACGATCATTTCAAGGCTGTACCGCCACCTCCTCCGCCTATGAAAACTGCCCCGGCACCGGAAATCCTGGAAACAGTTGAGCAGCCGGCCGAGTTTCCGGGTGGTCAGCAAGCGATGAATGCCTATCTGTCAGCTAACTTAAAATACCCGGCCGAAGCAATTGAAATGGGGCTTCAGGGTAAATGTTATATCAAGTTCATGGTTTCTGAAACCGGGAACGTATCCAATGTAATCGTTGCAAAGGGTGTTCCGGACTGTCCGTCGTGCAATGCGGAAGCGGTGCGTGTGGTTAAAAGTATGCCCAAATGGAAACCTGCTATAAACGATGGTAAACCGGTAAATTCATGGTACACCTTGCCGGTTTCCTTTAAAATTGTTAGCGTCAAGCAGTAAAACTTTCTCGTTTAATTTTAGTTTTTTGGTTGAACAGGCTGGGACTGAAGTTCTGATCTGCTTTGATTTGTCGTGAATCTTTCTTACATCCGAATTCCTTATTAACACTTTTTGTTAAAAAACATCGACCAAATCCGGTGCTTTTAAGCTATCTTTTCCTCGTGTAGCTTACACCATATTCTTTTACCCAATGGTTTACCCACGTGTTAGATTAACTAAAAACTATCGGTATGGAAGAGAAAGATGCAGCACAATTGTCACGGAAAGAACGTAATAGAGCGCGTACTCCGGAAGAGAAGAGAAAAAGAAAAAAAAGACGCCGTATTATCTGGTTGTCAATTATTGGAGTGCTGGTAATTTTCCGGCTTATCCTTCCTTATATCGTATTGAATTACGTAAACAAGAAACTTGCAAATCTGGAAGAATATTACGGACATGTTGAAGATATTGACATCCATCTTTATCGTGGTGCATACGAGATTAAGGATATTCGAATTGTGAAAAAAGTGACGAAAGGGAAAGGACAAAAAGTCGATACCATTCCTTTTTTCAAATCACCTTCAATAGATCTTTCGGTTGAATGGAGTGCGATTTTTGACGGTGCAATAGTCGCAGAGATCGGCGTTGAGAAACCAGTTGTCAATTTTGTGAAGGATAAGCACAAGGGCGAAGATGTAAAAGCCGATACAGCAGATTTTGCCGGTTTGGTTGATGACTTGATGCCAATAACAATCAACCGTTTCGATATTCATAACGGTGAGGTACATTACCGGGACCTGGAGGCCAATCCGAAACTCGATATTGCGTTGAATAATATTAATATCACCGCAACGAATCTTACAAACGTTACCGACAGTAAAGAATTGCTTCCGGCAACATTAAAGGCCACCGCTGAAGCTTATGAAGGGGAATTCTATCTGACAACTAAATTCGACGGGCTAGCCAAAGTTCCCACATTCGATATGAGTACGGAAGTAAAAGGAGTGAACCTCGTTTTACTGAACGATATGCTTCGTGAATACGGAAACTTCGATGTGAAGAAAGGAACTTTCAGTATGTATGCCGAATTTGCAGCCAAGAACAATAAGTTCGGGGGATATGCAAAACCCTTCCTTGAAAATTTAGATGTTGTGCAATGGAACAAACAGGAAGGGGATTTCAAGCAAATTCTTTGGGAAACGATTGTTGGAAGTGCTGCTGAAGTTCTTCAGAACCAGCGAACAGAAAAGCTTGCAACTAAAATTCCGATCAACGGGGCATTTGATGATTCACATGTGAATACCTGGTACGCAATCAGTTTTGTGATCAGGAATGCTTTCCTTCATGCGCTGCGTCCGTCATTAGATTATTCGATCAATATCAATAAACTGAAAGATAACCAGGAGAAAACCCTGCTGGAAAAAGTGTTCGGAGGAAATGAAGAGAAGAAAGCAGCCAGAAAACAAAAACATGCCGAACGTAAAGAAGAAAGGAAGAAAAAATGATCTTAAAAATCCGGTTGAAGTTCGTTTTGATAATACTTCTTTTGGGAATAATTGGTGTGGCAGTTTTCATTTACGTCCGAAAACAAAAAATGCTGAATCTGATTCTTCCTGAAATGACAGAGATCACACTCATTAAAGCAGAGATCAAAAATGACACAGCTTTTGTGGAAGTAAGCGCTATTGTTCAGAATAAGGCACTTTATCCAATGAATATCGACAGCATTGTTTGTGATTTGACTTTGGGTGGAACCGAACTTGTTTCAACAAGTCAGTACATAGGAGTGCATCAGCAGCCAGGAGAATCTGACACCGTTACTTTTGCGGTGAATATTCCGATCCGGCAAACCCGGGAAAAGATCCGGAGTCTGCAAAATCAGGATTCAACGGGTGTTGCTATTCATGCAACCATCGTATATTCAGATTTTAGGCTAAACCTTTCAAAAGGCAAGCGAATTGAGGTTCCGGTACCTCCGGAATTACGTGTAATCAAAACAGAGCGGAAGGACCTGAGCATTTTTAAGAAAGATGTACAGGTAGATTTGTTCCTGGAAATTACGAACGAAGGAAAAAACCTCTCACTGGATATTCGCGATATTCAGTATGAACTGACTGTTGGAAATGACCTGCATACGGAGGGAAAATACGGTAAAGATGTTTTTATCAGACCGTTTTCTTCGATTGTTTTGAAGTTTCCGCTTGATTTTACAATGCATCATCCGCTTGCAACTATAAGGAAAGTTTGGTCTGATAACGACAGAGTCCCGATTCGGATTAAAGTGAGCGGATACCTGGATGTTGGAGATATGAAACGAATTCCGGTTGTTGTTTTTGCTTCCGGTGAGGTGGAGCTGGTAAATGAAGAGAAGAAAAAAGCGGAGAAAAAAGCGGAGAAAAAACGAGACAAGAATGCGCGTAAGGATCGATAAGGGACTTCCCGTTTCACCTGATTTCCGCAGGAAGCATTACCGTAGTAAGAATTCCAATACGGTGTTCATGAATTCTTCCGGAGCTTCGGCATGTACCCAATGTCCGGCATTTTCAATGGTCACAAAATCTGAGTCCGGAAACGCGTTTTCGAGATCCTGAATATCTTCGTCAATAATATAACGGGAAAGTGCGCCCCGGATGAAAAGTGTGTGTGTAAAGACCTCCATTTCGGGCAAAGGAGCTAGGATGTGTTCCATTTCTCGTTCCAGTACCTGAACGTTCATACGCCATGCTAATTTCCCTTTTTCAATCCAATAAAGGTTTTTCAATAAGAATAAGCGGGTACCGTCAACCGGAACATACGGAAGTAAAATTTGTTCTGCCTCAGATCTGGAATCCATGTTACTGCTGTTAACAGCATGAATTCCATTCAGGATCTCTTCATGATGCATCGGATATTTTTTGATTCCGATATCAACTACAATCAGTTTTTCAATGTAATCGGGGTAGAGCTGGGCAAAGCGCATAGCTGTTTTTCCGCCCATGGAATGCCCGAGTAAATAAATCTGTTTCAATCCAAGGTCGTCCAGTAATTCTTTCAGATCATTGGCCAAAATATCGTAATTGAAGTCGTCAGACCAGGGAGAATGCCCATGATTGCGCTGATCAACCAAAATGGTCTGGAAATACTCCCCAAATCGTTTGGCATGTGTTTGCCAGTTATCCGAACTGCCGAAAAGGCCATGCAGGATTACCAGTGGCGTACCTTCGCCAACAATACGGTATTGTAGTTTCATGAAAAAAGCAGTTTAAGCTTTTATAGGTTCGGAAGAATGTTTTCCCGTCTTAAATTGTTTCTCGTTGATTTTCTCAATGATTCGAATAATTTCTTTTTCTGAAATCTTCTTGTCGTCATAAGTAATGGTACACGTGTTTACCTTGCGCCCGTCTTCAAAATCAAACGAAACACGGTCAACAGCTTTCGTATCTTTCAGATTCGTACGAATAGCTCCTCCGCAAGCGTGAACACAGCTCATTCCTGAAACTTCAACGTTCATAGTCTGGGTAACTTCAACTTTCTCTTTGGTTGAAGATGTATTGTGGTGTTCAACAGAAACTACCGTTCCCTTGTCGTTGGATGAACATGATGCAGTAATAGCGATAATTGCGAGTGCTCCAAATAGCTTTTTCATGTGAATTGAATTTCGTGTTACAAATTTACGGTTCTATTGCCGACAAAAAATCCTTCTGCCGATAAGCAGAAGGATTTTCAAAACTAATTGCTCAAGACTGTTGTAATCCTGTTGAGGACACGTCAAAAGCTATGATTTTCTTATTTTCCAAGAGAATAGAGAACATCTTTGTGAACTATGATCGGATGTTTCACAGTTAGTTCGTCGAGCCATGCTTTTTCCAGGTAGTTTTGGTAATCTGAAGTTGCAGGGCCTTTTGCATCAGCTAATACTTTTGGACCTGGTTTCAGGATTTGATTCACTTTTACCACGTA
>CBFGMW010000040.1:0-10950 GCA_965649925.1 uncultured Fluviicola sp. | reverse complement strand
TACCGGACATAACTTTCTGCGCATTCAGCAATCGCACCTGATAAACTTAAATTATGTTGACCGTTACGACAAAGGAAACGGGGGTGCAGTTGTCATGAAAGATGGCTCTGAAGTACCACTATCACCCGCAAAAAGGGATATTTTCTTCCAAATATTAGAGAATTTATAAGCTCCGTTCGGTCGTTCTGCTAAAATATTCATTCTAAAGCTTCAAATATTCATTCTACCTATGGTCATTAACACTCAATGCTATCTTAGTAGAGGAAATAAGGAGATGATTCAGGTTGTTTTCTAATGTTAGGTGAGTTTGAAACGGAAAACACTGCAATTGGAGAGGCAGTTTTTTCATTTTCTAGTTTTATTGAAGAGTATATAGTTCTATCTCCGTAAGGACTTTCCTTTTAAAGCGTTAGAAACAACCTGAATTCATTTTATTTGATTGCACGACCTTTTCACACATATAACAAACTAAAACACTACTAAACTTGGAAGTCTCACCTGAAAATGGTGAGACTTTTTCTCTTTTATCTATTAACAAAGGGGAGTTTATATTTTATTCGGTAATATTTGTCGAAAACGTCAAAATGGTTTAATCAATTCGTTTAAATTTGCTCGAAATTATTGTGATGAGTGATCCGGATTATTTAGAAATAGAGAAAGAGAGTGTTACATCCCTCCATTTCCCGCATGAAGAAGTGATTGTAAATTCTGAAGCCCAGCTAAAGGCAAGAGCCGCAGCTGTTGAAAGAGCCATTACTTTAGGGAACCTGGAACACCAGAAAGTGAAGATCTATTTTATGGATGATGAAAGAAAGAAAATGGTACATACAACCATTTGGGCAGTTACGGATACTGCAATTGTTTTAAAACAAAATGTTATTTTGCCGATTAATCGCATCATAAAACTTGAAATATAAAAGCATGTCGAAGAAAAAGTCAATCGTGAGTTACGAAAAGCTTACAATAGATCAAAAGAAACAGCTATTGATTGCTTTTCCGGAAGGGTTTGCTGGAGCAACCACAAAAATGACCAATCCGATAACAGGTGAAATATTTGATTCACTTCTATGGGAAACGGAAGAGTGTATTTATTTGGTTAAATTACCAAAGCTAAAATTGAAATCGCCATCAGTTGACGATGACGAAGAAGATGAAATCGAAGAAGACTTAGACGCAATCGACGGAAAAGACGATGAAGACGACATCAATGACGAAGAAGAAGAAGACAACTACGGCGACAAGGCAGAAGACGCTACCGATGAAACCGAGGAGGAAGATTAAATTCATATAAAAAACGCCATCTGTAAATACGGATGGCGTTTTTCTATTCTAGCCGTGTGACGAAGCCCACAAATAAAGAACTGGACAAAAAAGCCAAGCAAAAAAAATGGCTTAAGCGAATTGGCATTGCCGGATTTTTATTTTTCCTCATAAAAGGGCTTATCTGGATCGCAGTATTTCTCTTTGCATGGAAAGGCTGTAAGTAAAATGTTTACCATTCATAAAAAGGTACATTTACATAAAATAAACGCGATGATCCATCAACTTGCCATACTGATTACCTTTTTCGTAATGGCCTGTAATCATTGCTTTTCCCAAGACTACATTTCAATTTATTTTACATCCGGTAGTCACAAGCTTTCTCCATACTCCATAAAAGTTCTAGAGGCAAAAATCGCCTCATTGGATTACACAGATATTGAATATATCCGTTACATCGGATATGCCGACAGTTCCGGAAATATTCAATCGAATCAACGACTTTCTGAACGACGGGCAAAAGCAGTTTCAAAAGAATGCACCAAATTGTTGAAAGAAGAGATTCCCTTCGATCTCAGTTTCCAGGGAGAAACCACAAAACAGGTCGACAGTTTAAGCAGAAGAGTAGATATTGTCTTTCGACATTTGCCAAAACCGGAAATGGCCGACACAATACCCATGACCGCCAATAATGTAAGGTGTTTCGGGATCGATGAAAGCATTTACGGTTATATTTTCATAAGAAATGATCAAAAGAAAAAGTCGTTGGTGCAGATAGAACTGATTTCTTCCTACTCGTTAATGTATGTAAAACACTATTACATCAAAAACCCGAACACACCAAATGCAGTTGCCCAGCGGGTGAATTGGAAAAAGGTGAAAACCGGTAAATTGTGGTGGCGTGAAACACGTTTAGTTACAACTATTCCAAAAGAAAGCTTCGATAAATTCGGGTTAGTAGTGTTTCTGGAGCAGCCCTGCAATGGTTGTTCCGAAGAACTTTTTAAAACCGACACAAACCTTGTTACTTCGATCGAGTATAAAACCGATTACTTCCTCACAAGCATCACACAATTAAAAACAAAATACCTCAGACATAATAAAGCAGAAATCAGGGTTCCGAAAGAATATGTGGATAGCAGTATTGTATACAGAATGGATTTATACACCAGTTCAAATGAATACAAAACCGTAAGCCTTAACTGGGAAGCAAAAACAAAAAAGAAACACCGGGATTATTTATTCTA
Organism: uncultured Fluviicola sp.; assembly: GCA_965649925.1. Taxonomy (GTDB): domain Bacteria; phylum Bacteroidota; class Bacteroidia; order Flavobacteriales_D; family Crocinitomicaceae; genus Fluviicola. The sequence continues at coordinate 8,443 of CBFGMW010000040.1, read as the reverse complement.
TGACTTTAATATCAAAGACATTGAACGTGTTAATGTCCTCAAACCACAACCAGACTGGACATGTCCGGAACCATACAGAATTGACACCACCCCCGGCAGACTCTCGCCATGGGGATGCGGCAATCATTACAGTAATAAAATGCTGTATCTCCGAACTTCACTCAGTGCATTCTATCACAATGATACAGTAACCGCGTATGCAGCGTTTAAATTCGGGTATCTGAATCACAATAATCAATTGCAGACAGAAATAGGGCTCAATCATCGTTTAGGATTTTACGGAGCAGTTTCCTACAAACGTTATTTCCTCGATTTCGAATTGATGAAAAAAAGAGGGAGCAATCCGTGGCAGGGCATTTCTCAACTCAGTTTTTCAACCTACGTAACTCCATACCTGGGTTTAGAATTAAGAACCTGTTACAACCGAAACTACAAATCATTCACTGAACTAAATCTGCACACGGGAATCAGCGTTACGTATGACAACAGTTTCGGGTATTACATTCAAGGCGGAATTGCACGTGACTTATCTAATCAGATAAATCAAAGCTTCTACCCGTACATTCAGGCAGGACTCACCTATACTTTTGCTTTTCCCCTAAACTAATCTGGTCAGAAACCAATATTAAATTGCACCGTGGTCTTCTCTACCCAAGGTTTGTCGTTTGTACACATATAACGGTCGTTCGTACCATTCTTTTTCATTCTCCTAGAATTAGCGCTTCTTTTACAATGAATCATTTCAAAATGAACTATTCACGTAATTAATACCATTACTTATGAAAAAAAAATTACTCAGAATTGGCCAAATTCTCGGTGTTTTCGCGCTTGTGTGTACCGGAAATTTATGGTCACAAACTCAAACATTTGAATTCACAGGTGGAATTCAATCTTTTACAGTGCCTTGCGGTGTAGACTCTCTATATCTTCAGGCATGGGGAGCCCAGGGAGGAAACGGTGAGAATGGTAACAGTTCCAGCGGTGCAATTCCCGGAGGATCAGGTGGATTAGGCGGATATTCTGCTGGGGCTATCGCAGTAATTGAAGGTGACGTAATCAACATCTTTGTTGGTGGTCAGGGACAACCTTCGATGGGAGGATTCAACGGTGGAGCCAATGGCGGAACAGCCAATGCCGGAGGCGGTGGTGGTGCTACTGACATAAGATTAATCGGGACTTCCGAAGCAGATCGCATCTTAACTGCCGGCGGTGGCGGTGGCGGTGGTCGCGGCGGTTGTGAAACAAATTTAGAGGGAATTGGCGGTGCCGGCGGAAATGGAGGCGGCGGTGTCGGTGGAAACGGACAAGATGCTTCAACCAGCGGTGGATTTGCTGGCGGCGGCAAAGGAGGTAATTTCGGTTCCGTTCAAGGTGGTAGTGGTCCTGCTGGTGACGGTTGTGGCGGATTTCTCGGTGCTCCGGGAAGTTCTACAATTTCAGGAGCCGGAGCTATAGGTGGCGCCGGACAATCATGTTGTTGTTGCTCATTCTCATCCATCCCAGGTGGTGGTGGTGGGGGCGGCGGTCAAATTGGCGGCGGCGGAGGTGGAGGTGGTTCTGCAGGAACTACCAGCTGTTCAGGAAACGATAAAGGTGCTGGCGGCGGAGGCGGCGGAGGCACCAACTACTTTGGTGGAGTTACTGCCGGAACAGATAGTTTAGGCGTTCATTCGGGTGACGGAACAGTTGTTATTTCATGGGTAGAACCAACTCCAACTATTGCTTCAATCACTGCACCTGAAGATATGTGTGCATCGGATACAATTACAATTACATCTACTCAGTCTATCAATGCAACAACTTATGACTGGACTGTTACAGGAGATTTGTCAATTGTTTCAGGTCAGGGAACAACAACAATAACGGTTACCGGTACCGCAGGATCAGGAACTGTTTTCGTTCACGGAACAAACGTTTGCGCATCAGGAACAAATTCCGATACCCTTACGGTAACCATTTTTGCCCTTCCTACAGTTGAAGCAAATACTACTGCATCTGCTATTTGTGCAGGAGAATCGGTTACACTTACAGTTTCAGGAACAGACGATTATGTTTGGGATAACCAAGTTAGCAATGGAATCGCTTTCGAACCGGCAAACACAGCAACTTACACGGTTACCGGTACAGATACAAATGGATGTGAGAACACTGACGCAGTTACTGTAACTGTGAATCCGATTCCAGTTGTTTTTCTCTCTTCATCTCCTGCAGGAGTTGTGTGTCAGGGTGAAGCAGCTTTATTAACCGGAAATCCTGTTGGTGGATCATTGAACATTATTTCAGGTACCGGAGGTACATTGACAGGAAATAATTTCAGCTCAGCTACTTTCGGAAACTTTGTTCTCGGATATGAATTTACAGATGGTAACGGATGCATGTCTTCAGACACGCTTCATATTGAAGTAGGATGTCAGGGACTTGATATCAACGCGGCAAACAGCCCGATCTCGATTTATCCGAATCCTGCACAGGGAAGTTTCCAATTAATTGGCAATTCTGCGTTAAACGGGAAAATTGAATTGTACGACGATGCCGGAAAACGTGTGTTGACGGCTGAATTGAGCAATGTAACCAAGAAACAAATTGATGTTAACGGTTTAGCTCCGGGTGTTTACAACGTTCGAATCCTAAACGGTCAGGAACAATTTACAGGTAAAATTACTGTTGTTAAATAAGAGTATTTCTTCAAAAAATAATGGGCGGGTATTTTCGAATATCCGCCTTTTTTTGGCTCGTATTGCTTCCCCGCACAAACCACGCATACGAAGAAGTTTAAATGCGTCAAACTACGAAAAGCAATTACAGGTTTAACACGCAAAACAGAGGCGGAAACAAGTGATGACGAAAAGGAATCTAAAACTTTCGCTGAAACAAGCTACCGCAGTTCAGAAGTTCAGTAGAATCTACTTTCAGGATTCAACCGAATACAAATCTCAACCTGAAGACAGATCTGAATTCAATCGATGGAAAAGAGCTGACTGGATTCATGAAGACAAAAGCGAAGATAGAATCAACTAAAAAATGCCATCCGATGCAGATGGCGTTTTTCTGTTCTAACAAATAACGAACCCGGAAAGAGGAACAGAATAACCCGAAGCCAAACAAAAGCTTAAGCACATCACTATTGCCCGATTTTCTTATCAAAAGAGATTAGTCAATTGATATAAAAAAGCAAGGGGCGAATGAATCATTCGCCCCTTGCTTTTTTTATAAGTTTTTATCAGATCAGTTCTTAACAACACGAACTAACGAGTTACGGCCGTTCGTATCTGAAAGTCTGATCAGGTAGACACCACTTGCAAGTGTATTTGTTTGAATATCCAAACTATTCTCACCAGCTGCTAAATCAACTTTTGCACCAAACAACACATTTCCGCTTAAGTCGATCAACATGTACTCTGCTGAAATTGCAACAGCTGAAACAATATTCAATTTTGCATCACCTGAAGTTGGATTCGGATAAAGTTCAATTTGACTAAACAGGGATTGTTCTTCAACTCCTAAACATTCATCCAAAATAACGTTAATCGTATCGGTAACGTCACAGTTGTGCTCATCTACTGCTTCAACGATATATTCTCCTGATTGCATAGCTGCAAACACGTTATAATCATTGTTTTCCCCATTCCATGTATATGATTCAAATCCATTTCCTGCAAATAGCATAATAGGAACATTGTACTCACAAGCAGTTGTATCAGATCCTAACTCAATGGTTGAAACAGAAACTACAGCTTCCGAATAACATCCAAGTTCTCCGTTTTCAATCAATTCTGAAGTAGAACCTGCATTTGCGTAACCCATTGTTTCAGAATTACCTCCAAATACAGTTGACGAGCCTTCATAATGGAAATACCAGCGATTGTTCCATGGAGAAATGGTAAATGTTGCCATGTCACTTAAGTCACTTGGAAAAGCACTGACATCTTCAATCACATTCGTTGTTAAATTATGACGAACAATCTGATAGTTCGAGTAGGTTGTATATAAAGCTGAGAAATCAAGACCGTCATATTCCAAAACTCCCCAATCTGCCCAGTTCTCAGAACCATAATTCTGCAAACCAGTCACAGCACCTAAATCAAGAACGGAGTAATCATCTAAATCAATCACATAAGCATGATTGTCTGCAGCACTAATGATCCCAACAAAGCCATTTCCAGCTAAAACAACTGAACCATAATCTGATGGAATTTCCATCGATAACGGAGAAAGATCTGTGAACTCTAAATTTTCATCCATTCCGCGAATTGCAGTAATTGAAATTGCGCCGTTATTTCCATTCGGGCTGTCATCTGCATCAATGTTCCACAACGAGTATAAATCGCCCGTTCCTAAATCACTGAAAATTCCATCGCGGACAGGCAAGCTTACCATGTTTGATAAATCTGCCGCATCGGCACGTACTGTATTATTATCCCCCACAACGTAAACATAATCAGGTGTTATTGCGATTCCACCTCTATCGTCGCCGCTCAAAATATCATGATCTACCACCATGGAATCCATCATTCCGATACTATCCACAAAAAAAGTACTGGTACTATATAATCCTGCCACGTAGTATGATGTTGTTTGATACAATTCCGGAGTCGTGATCATCCCGGCAGTATCAATTATCTGCGTTAAGTCATTGTCCTCAAACCAAACATATGTTCCACCTGAATTAACGGAAAGCTCCGCTGTTCCGCCCGGACAAGCATACGTGTCCTCAACCGAAGGTGCACGTTTGATTCGCACAGATTCCGTAGAAGAGGTTACACAACCAATTGCATCAGTAGCAGTGTAGGTAATTGTTGAAATAGCTCCCGGCGACAATGCCGAAGGATCAAACATATTTCCTGATACGCCAGTTCCGGACCAGGTCCCACCTGCAGGTGTACCAACCAAAGTCATCGGGTCATCGTATGAACAGAAAAGATCTTCGGATAAGGTAATAGATGCGAATGCTTGCGGTGTTCCGAATACACAGTAATTATAAACTAACTTACACTTTAAATAAAGTTCGGAACAGTTTCCCGGATCAACATCACCAGAAGGACTGATAACAAAATCAACCTGACTGTCTGCCATCCATGTATCAATCATTGTTGCGTCAAATGTGATCACTACAGAGTCTTCTCCGTCGCAGTCATTTCCTGAGTTGTACGGGCCGGCAACACCAATGTAATTAGCATCTTCGTCCTGTACATCGTTATACTCACCCTGGTCGCCATAATCACCTGAATAATATACAACTAGCTGCGCGTCACCCCATCCGCCGGCGGGTAAGCCTGTAAATGAAAAAGTGAACGTTTGACCGTAACCAGTAATGTCTTGTTGAGCGGTGATCGCACTTTCGTATGTTTGTCCGAATGCGTTACTGCAAAAACCGCCAAACAACATGAATAAGAGTAGAAATTTAAATCTCATATTTTTCCTAATTTATATTTTAAACGAAAATAAGAATTCGACTTCTACGTTTTTTGAAAATGGTATGAATGACTGGTTTAATGTGACGAACAGCATATAACACATGCATGTACTTCGAATCTTTCATTCGTATTTAACCAATGAATCGCCAGTCCAAAAAAAACCGTAAAACTATCAGTCTTACGGTTTTTGTCTTTTTTTTGAATCTCTTTAATCATTCAATTTCAATACGGCCATAAACGCTTCCTGCGGAACTTCTACTCTACCAACCTGGCGCATACGTTTCTTTCCTTCTTTCTGTTTTTCCAGCAATTTACGTTTACGGGAAATATCACCACCGTAACATTTTGCAGTAACGTCTTTTCTTAACGCTTTGATCGTTTCACGGGCAATTACCTTTGCTCCGATAGCCGCCTGAATTGGAATTTCGAATTGCTGGCGCGGAATTAATTCTTTCAGCTTCACACAAATTCGTTTCCCCAAATCGTAAGCATTACTTCTATGCACCAATGCTGAAAGTGCATCCAGCTGTTCACCATTCAACAACATGTCCATGCGGATCAGATCGGAAGTTTTGTACCCAATTGGATGATAATCGAATGAGGCGTATCCGCGGGAAACAGATTTTAAACGGTCGTAAAAATCGAAAACAATCTCAGCCAGTGGCATTTCGAAGGTTATTTCTACGCGATCCTGCGTTAAATAAACCTGGTTTTTTAACTCACCGCGCTTCTCAATACAAAGTGACATGATTTGACCCGTGTATTCAGATTTTGTAATAACCTGAGCCTTGATATAAGGTTCTTCAATATGATCAATTGTTGATGGATCCGGTAACTCCGATGGATTGTTTACCAACATTTGCACATCGGGATTACGCGTTGAATAACAGTAGTAAGATACATTGGGTACAGTTGTAATAACTGTCATGTTAAACTCACGTTCCAAACGTTCCTGGATAATTTCCATGTGCAGCATTCCTAAAAATCCACAACGGAAACCAAATCCTAAAGCTGCTGACGATTCCGGTTCAAAAACCAAAGAAGAGTCGTTTAACTGCAATTTCTCCATAGAGTAGCGCAGCTCTTCGTATTCGTCTGTTTCTACCGGATAAATTCCGGCAAACACCATTGGCTTAACGTCTTCAAAACCTTTAATTGGAACTTCACACGGATTTGCAGTCAATGTAATTGTATCTCCAACTTTTACTTCTTTCGCTGTTTTAATTCCGGAAATGATGTAACCAACATCTCCTGCACGAACTTCTTTCTTTGGACTTAAATCCATTTTCAAAATTCCTACCTCATCTGCGTTGTAATCTTTTCCTGTATTCAGGAATCGAACTCTGTCGCCCTTTTTGATTACTCCGCTTTTTACGCGGTAATAAGCAATAATTCCTCTAAACGGATTAAATACCGAATCAAAAATCATGGCTTGTAATTGCCCGTCTTCATCACCCTTTGGAGCCGGAATACGTTCTATAATAGCTCTCAGAATATCGTCCACTCCTAATCCGGTTTTTCCGGAAGCTTGAATAACATCAGCAGGATCACAACCAATCAATTCAACAATCTGGTCAGTCACTTCCTCAGGCATTGCACCGGGAAGGTCCATTTTATTTAAGATAGGAATAATCTCAAGGTCGTGTTCTAACGCAAGGTATAAGTTCGAAATAGTCTGCGCTTCAATTCCCTGAGATGCATCTACAATTAATAATGCTCCTTCACATGCCGCAATCGAACGGGAAACTTCATAGGAAAAATCTACGTGTCCCGGTGTGTCAATCAGGTTCAGGACATAATCCTGGCCTTCAAACTTATAATTCATTTGGATTGCGTGCGACTTGATGGTAATTCCGCGTTCGCGTTCCAAATCCATATCATCTAATGCCTGTGCCTGCATTTCACGGTCGGAAATTGTACCGGTAGTTTGTAACAAGCGGTCGGCCAAAGTACTTTTTCCATGGTCAATATGAGCGATAATACAGAAATTGCGGATGTTCTTCATGGTGCAAAGATAGCTATTTTAGACTTTCTGATATTAAGACATCGGGAATTAAGACTATTGATGATCCTTTTCATACCCGGCAATTAAAAAGTATCATTCAGAAGTTAGAATCAATAACGTTTGTAAGCGTTAAAAACTCAAATGCGGCTTCTGCTTAATCTCGTAAAATCTTCTTTTGCTTTCAGGGTAGAAAATGCTTTTTCGAATTGGCAACAATGAAAAACGGGGTGCAAAATGCACCCCGCTCCACTATAAATTATCGACTATTCTTCAACTATTTTGTAATTGATCTGCTCACGATTTTGTCTCCTGAAATCACTTTCAGCAGGTACATTCCGCTGGCAAAATTACTTACATCAATGGTTGTTTCGGTTGTATTCATTGTATCAACAAATACCGTTCTTCCCAGTGCATCCATTATCACCAATTGTGTTGGTTGATTATTACCGGAAAGCACCACTGTCAACGCGTTGTTAAACGGATTCGGGTAAACATTCACCAATTCAAATGAACTCATTGAGTTTTCCTCTATTCCAACATTGTCAATAGTTGTACAAGCTGATACTACTGAACAAGGTCCGTTAGTTACAACCACTGCGTATGAACCATTTTGTGTTGCAGTAAATGTTGCTGCCGTTTCACCAACGATCGGATCTTCGGTGGCACAATCAATCCATTGGTAAGTTCCCGAAGTTGAAGTAACAACAAGTGTTACATCATTCGTTTGATTTACCGTAACAACCGGCATGGTTGTAATTGTCAGGTTTAATATTGCAGTACTATCACATCCTGAAGTATTTGTCAAGTCCTGAGTGTACGTACCTGAAACAGTATATGTTGTTCCGTCTGTCCATTCATAAGAATCACATTCTGTAACTGTTGTTGTGGAGCTCGTTGAGTTATTGATTGTCAATACTAACGTAGCTATTGAATCACACCCAACGCTGTTCGTCAAGTCCTGAGTGTACGTACCTGAAACAGTATATATTGTTCCGTCTGTCCATTCATAAGAATCACATTCTGT
>CBFGMW010000039.1:0-10953 GCA_965649925.1 uncultured Fluviicola sp. | reverse complement strand
ATTTATTTCAAACCGTAAAAAGGTGCGAATTTTATGAAAACCGTGTGTCCCGCAGGCTCCCGGGTTCATCCAGAGTGTGTTTAGCTGCTTGTCGAATTGAACCAGCAAAGTGTGTGAGTGGCCGCAAATAACCAAATTAGGTTTCGTTTCGGAGATAAGTTTATCTATGTTTCGCTGATATTTTCCCGGTCTGCCTGCTATATGAGTCAGTAGAACTTTGAATCCGTCTATTTCGAAGATCTCGGTTTCATTGAATTCGTTTCGTGTGGTGTGATCATCAATGTTTCCGTAAACTGCTCTGATGGGTTTAAATGCTTTTAATTTATCTGTCACTTCGAGAGAACCAATGTCGCCCGCATGCCAGATTTCATCTGCTTCAGCAAAGTATTTAAAAACTTCTTCCGGGAAATAACTGTGCGTATCTGATAGTAAACCGATTTTCATGCCACTGTAAAAGTAGTTGCAAAGATGCAAAGATGCAAAGAGGAGGGAAGGAAGAACGGAAAAACATCTGCTTGATAATTAAATCGTTCATGAATGGATATTCCCTTTCATCTTTACGGATACTTTTTAAGTAGTAATTGAACAGAGCCGAAATTCTTCTTTAAAATGCTCAACTTTCCGCTATTAAATCATCCAGTTCCTTCGTTTCAATCTATAACTTGCTATATTTGCATTTCGAACATTCAAAAAATCGTCGCATGGCTACTAAAGCAGCAGTAAAACCGACTAAAACAACAAATAAAGGGGCATCAAAAGGTGCAACTAAATTTTCCAAAGAAACTTATATCAAATGGTATAAGGATATGTTATTGATGCGTCGCTTTGAAGAGAAAGCAGGTCAATTGTATATCCAACAGAAATTCGGTGGATTTTGTCACTTATATATAGGACAGGAAGCAATTGTTGCAGGAACAGTCAGTGGTTCTAAACCAACAGATTCGCACATGACAGCTTATCGTGATCACGCGCACCCGATTGGATTAGGGACTGATGTTCGTGTTTTAATGGCAGAATTGTACGGACGATCAACAGGATGTTCCAAAGGAAAAGGTGGTTCTATGCACTTTTTCGATAAAGAGAAAAACTTCATGGGCGGGCACGGAATTGTTGGGGCTCAAATTCCAATGGGAACCGGTGTTGCTTTTGCTGAAAAATATAAAGGAACAGATAATGTTGTTTTCGTTTCAATGGGTGATGGTGCTGTTCGTCAGGGAGCGCTTCACGAAACATTCAATATGGCTATGAACTGGAAATTACCGGTGATCTATATTATTGAGAACAACAACTACGCAATGGGTACGTCAGTTGAACGTACTACGAACGTAACTGATCTTTCTAAAATCGGTGATTCTTACGAAATGCCGTCAAAAGCAGTTAACGGAATGTCTCCTGAGGCAGTTCACGAAGCGGTTGAAGAAGCAGTTGCAAGAGCACGTCGCGGTGACGGACCAACATTGCTGGATATTCGCACTTACCGTTATAAGGGGCATTCAATGTCCGATCCACAAAAATACCGTACGAAAGAAGAGGTGGCTGAATGGATGGAACAAGATCCGATCGAACATTGTTTGAGAATGATTGAGTCTAACAAATGGTTGTCTAAAAAGGAAATCGGAGAAATCGATGCCTGGGTGAAGAATGAGGTAGAGGAGGCTGTGAAATTTGCTGAAGAATCTCCATATCCGGATGCCGATGAATTGTACGAAGACATTTACCAGGAACCGAACTACCCTTACATTATTGAATACTAAAAAACTGAAATAGATAGCAATGGCTGAAGTAATATACATGCCGAAGTTGAGCGATACCATGACGGAAGGAGTGGTTGCTGAATGGCATAAAAAAGTTGGAGACAGTGTTAAATCGGGTGAATTGTTAGCTGAAATTGAAACAGATAAGGCTACAATGGAATTCGAATCTTTTTACGATGGTGTTTTGTTGCACATCGGTGTAGAAAAAGGAAAACCATCTCCTGTAAATGCATTGTTGGCAATTATCGGTGAAAAAGGAGAAGATATTTCTGCTTTACTGAAGGATGCTCCGGTGGCTGATGCTTCTGCAAGCTCAGCAACCCCAGCTGCTCCGGAAGAAAAATCAGAAGAAAAAGTTGCTGAAGCCCCTGCCAAAACAGAGAACGCTGCTTCAACTCAGTCTCCTATGGAGAAATCTGAAACATCTGTTGTAGCACCAACGCAAACTTCCATGAATAACGGAAGAATTATTGCATCTCCTTTGGCTAAGAAATTGGCTGATGAACGTGGAGTTGACTTAGGATTTGTACAGGGAACAGGAGAAGGTGGACGAATCACAAAGCGCGATGTGGATCATTATGTACCGTACAATGCTCCGGCTGGAAAAGTATCTTCTGCATCTGCATTGAAAGAATCTTATACGGATGTTCCGAACTCACAAATGCGCAAAGCAATTGCGAAAACGCTTACTGCATCCAAATTTTCGGCGCCGCATTTCTACCTTAAAATGGAGGTGGATATGGACAATGCTATTGCCGCTAGAAAAGCAATCAATTCAATGGATGGAGTGAAAGTTTCATTCAATGATATGATCATCAAAGCTGTTTCCATGGCGTTGAAAAAACATCCGAAAGTGAATGCCGATTGGATGGGTGAATCAATCCGTTATAATAACCATATTCACATTGGTGTTGCCGTGGCAGTTGAGGAAGGATTGGTTGTTCCGGTTGTTCGTTTTGCGGACAGCAAAGGAATCTCTCAGTTAGGTGATGAGATCAAGGATTTAGCAGGAAGAGCAAGGGACAAGAAATTGAAACCGGAAGAAATGCAGGGTGGAACTTTCGCTGTGTCCAATCTTGGAATGTACGGGATTGAGGATTTCACATCTATTATTAATCCTCCGAACGGCTGTATTCTTTCTGTAGGCCAGATCAAAGAAACTCCTGTAGTGAAAAACGGACAGATCGTTCCCGGAAACGTAATGAAACTGAGCTTGTCTTGTGACCATCGTGTAGTGGATGGTGCAGTTGGTTCAGCGTTTTTACAAACATTGAAAAGTATGATCGAGAATCCGGTAGCAATGCTCGCCTGATTCAATCAAAATAATAGGAGAAGGAGTTCGGATTCGAGCTCCTTTTTTTGTTTTATATACCGTGGAAACTAATAAACTTTACTTTTTTTAATGTTAATCCGAATATTATTCCGATTTTTCCACCTTAAATACATATTATGAGTACAGGAACAGTAAAGTTTTTCAATGAAACAAAAGGATTTGGTTTTATTAAAGACGAAGAGACAAACCAGGAATTTTTCGTTCACGTAACAGGTTTGGCTGAAAAAGTAACAGAAAATGATCAAGTAACATTTGACGTTGAAGAAGGTAAGAAAGGTTTAATGGCTGTCAACGTAAAGAAAGCATAAATTATTTCACAAATTATCAAATCCCGTTTCGCTCAGCCGAGACGGGATTTTTTTTGTCCTTATTATTTTTGTTGTGTTAACAGTCACTGAACTACTGATTAAAAAAAATGCCAATTGATCGTTTCAATATCCGGGATATTTTTTTGATCTCTTTTTCCGTTTTCCGTTTTTCCCGCTTTAGCTGTGTTCTGTAATGACCAGAGTTTAGCTTCTTTTCATTTACCCGCTTAATTCCAACAATCACGAAAACGCGAATGGTAGGAATTCCTTTTCTGTAAACGGTTTTTCTGTTTGGAACGGCGCTGACTCCAAACGTGGAAACCTCCTGATTCAGCAAATGAGTATATATTCTGGAAGACCGGATCTTTGATTCAATTTTTTTGGCAAGCTGCTTTTCCGTATACAGATCGCAGGGAATGAATTTGGCATCACCTTCTTCTATTTCTTTTTTCGAAGGTGCCTTTCCTTTGTACAAATGGTAGGGCGATTCACCATTTTCCACCGTATAGAAATAACTTGAAGGAACTTTTACTACCGGAATGTCAAAAACAATAAACTCAATTAAACTATAGGTTTTATTTGTACCAATCAGCGCTCTGCCCAGTTTTCGCAGATAAGCATGGTGTCGTGAGCTTTTTCGAGCTCTGTTGATACTTAATTCAAGAACTGCGTGTTTTGTTAATTCGTTGAGTAGTGAACTGTTTTTGATCTTGTATTGCTTCTTGGTTTTCGATTTTGCAAAAAAGGATTGTACTACATGCTCGAACAGGCTGCATGAATCTGAATAGAACAGAAAATTGGCATCGGTAGGTTTATACGTTATTGCTTCGGTCAATTCATCCATTTTCGGAAGTGCAACACGCGTTTTTTCTACCCAGGTCTGACAATGTCCATATTGAGTAAAAGCAATCAAAAACGTTGTAGCAATCCATTTATTTATCATAGATAAGCCTGTTTACTTCTTCCGGAGATTTCCCTTCTATATTGATTGTTCGAATGTTCTTTATTTGTTGTTTTTTATCACTTATGAAGTCAATGATTCCCAAAACAGTGGAGGAAATGATCATGATACCTATTTCCTTAGAACCACTAACCAGCCGAAGTTCTGTGCTGGGTTGTTCAATGTATGTCATTTGATCTGTGTAAACTATTCGCACTGTCGGACTTGCTGCATAAGCTACGTTATCCTGGTCAACAACCATTGAGTCCATTGCTGCATAAGCAACTACCGGTGCACGATTGAAAAAATCACAATTTGTCAAACCAAAACCGGAAAGAGGAAAACCAAGTCTGTTCATCTGGTTTTTCATTATCTCCGATTCGCCGGACATGAGAGATATGATGGCTTCTGCTTTTAATTTAGTTGCCAGGGAGTCACGGATATGAGCTATTTTACTATTGATCTCACCTGCTACCATGCTATCGCGTACAAATGCCATTCTGCGCTCAAATTCAAAGTTGGTGTTTGACTTAATGCTGGATCGAAGAGTTGGATTCGCCTTCGTGTAAGGTGGATAAAGCGTTACCGGATAGCTGTAAGTTGTGTCCTTCAAATTAAATGTCATGCGTAAACGATCATTATCTCCGTCTTTTGTTATTTGAACATTCCATACTGGCCGTGGTTCATTTAAATACGCTTCTTTTTCTTTTATTCTCCGGTTTTTAGGGTTGTAGTCCCGGTTACGCAGAATCAGCTCCTCAATTGCCTTCATAGAAACAACGGTGTCAATATAAAAGCGCTGTCCTCTAAAAAGATCATTCTTTTTCTGGTAGTACCTGTAAACATCAGCAGTGCTTTTTGGTAAAACTCCCGGGAAATTTGTAGTTTTTGTAATCTGCAAATAAGATTGCTGAACTCTATAGCGGGCTTTTAATTTAAAAAGAGGTTCGTCGGCTTCAATTCTGACTAATGATTTGTAATCAATTCGGTTAATAGAATCTAATTTTTGCTCATTTGCATTTTGTTGATTAATACCGCCCCATTTCACAGTGTCGGCATCTTCCCATTTTTGAGAATTGTCGTTATAAAAGTACAGGTTTCCGTCAGTTCCGGGTTGTAAGTTAGGCAAGCTGACATCTATCAAATTGTCGGGATTTGGCTGTAAAACATTCCCGTTCTGATCAAAAGCATCAAAGCGCAGCATGCCCTGGGATGAAAAGATTTCCTGCGTTCCATTATTGTCGAAAGTCATTGGAGCAGCGGCCAGGGCAATTTGAACAGGATCATTGTAAACCGTGATTTCAAGTTTTATTGGGCCGGTAATCTGTTTCCCATTTCCAGCAAGGAAAGCGTTTTCAGGAATATTGAACACCACATTCTCTACTTCAATTTGGTTTGGTTTACCAGGTTCAATAGTTAATTCAGTGATTGCAGCTTTTACAATAGGAACCGGATTCGAATTAACGGGCTTTAAAGTTTCAATAACGTTATTCGACAAAATAGTTGTTCCCGGAATGGCTTTTTGAAGATTGATTATCTGATCGTTTGATACAGAAGAACTTTCCAAGTTTAAAGTGTCGAGTTTCTGGATCACAGCAAGTACTTTCAGATTGTTCGCAAGCTGTTGATCTGCAGCGGTAACATCTACAGTCGTTATTTTCGATTGACTAACAAGTGTACCCGGAATTTCAGAATTCTTGAAATTAAGTTGTTTCAGGTGTTTCATTTTCAAGAGAATTTTATCCGAATCTGTTATCAGCATACTTCCTGTAAAGCCCAGTTTGTTCAGTTTAGAAAGTTCAGACAGGCTTTTTGGGAGATTTATTATTGCTCCGTTCAAGGTTAGATTAGAAATGGAACTTTCCTTTAAGAAACCGAGTGCTTCGCCAGTGTTTTCCTGAAAATCTAACGTTAAGTGAGTCAGATTTTTGTTTAAGGAAATGGCTCGCGCAACGGCTGCAGAAGGTAATTTCTCATTTCCGGAAACGTCAAGGCTTTCCAGAGTCCACAAATAACCGAGCGGACCAACATTTGATTTAAGGATATTATTAGAAAGATTCAGTGATTTTAGCTTTTGGAGAAACTGCAAGTCTTCCGGCAATACTTCGAGTTGGTTGTTCGATAAATCCAATGATTCCAGTTTCGAGAATCCGACTAAGCTGCTTCCTACAAAATACAATCCCGAATTGGAGAGTGAGAGTTTTTCAAGATCAGGAAAGGCTGTGGAAATTTGAGCTAATTCCCAGGTGTTAATGTATGTTCCCGACAAATTCAGTTCTTTTACACTCGGCATAACCAATCCGTCTTCAATAACCAGGAAACCATTATTTGTGTAATTCAGCGTTTGAAGATGTGTGCACGAGTTCAATGTTTTAGGCAGGCTCTTATTGGTGCCATTAATTGTTAAAGCAGCGCAATCAGATTGCAGCCTGAGTGCTTCTTCAATGGTTGTTGCGCTTTGCGCCCAGCTAGTGGAGACAAACAGTAACAAAAACAGGGGAAGGTGTAGTTTGGTCATATCGAATTGATTTCTACAGGTGAATGTCAGAATAAGGAAACGGTAAACAGAAGCATTTATTTTTCTTTGATGGAATTCCAGGTTTCGTACATCTTTTCCTGCGACGGTCTGTTTTTTTCTGCTACTGTAAGTGGCTCTACTTCTCGTAAGGTTTCATAACATTCCTTTGGTAATGCCTGGTAAAGAGCGGTTCCCTGTGTTTTCCAGTTTATCATTTCATTACTCACTTCTTTCACAACTCTGGCAGGATTTCCAACAACAACACTTCGTTTTGGAATAATGGTTTTTGCAGGAACAAAACTCAATGCTCCAACAATACATTCGTCACCGATTTCTGCTTCGTCCATAATTACTGAGTTCATTCCGATTAAACAGTTTTCCCCGAGGTTAGCTCCATGAATAATAGCTCCGTGTCCCACATGTGCTCCTTTTTTTAATCGCAGTGAAGTTCCCGGAAACATGTGGATTGTACAATTTTCCTGAACATTGCATCCGTCTTCAATAATTATTTCACCCCAATCTCCGCGAATAGCAGCTCCCGGACCGATATATACGTTTTCGCCGATATGTACGTTTCCTGTTACCGCAGCCTGCGGATGAACAAAACTGCTTTTTTTAATTACCGGAATAAATCCGTTAAACTCGTATACCGCCATGATTTTTTGCTTTTGGAACCAGTAGCGAAGTTAAACAATTGCAAGGAAAGTAGAATCTAAAGATGTTAAGAGGAAAAGAGAAACTTAGGGATGTATTAATTGATTATTCTTTTCAACCTTGCAACCAGGCATCTTTCTGTATTTCCTCGTTTCCTCTTTCTCTTTTACTCTTATCTTCGTGTTCTAAAATCTCGAAATGAGTTATTGCAATTATGTCAAAAGTCTGAATGAAGATAATCTGCACAAGATTTATCATGATCAGCACTACGGAGTTCCGATTGAAGATGACAATGAGCTTTTCGGACGTTTAATTCTTGAAATTAACCAGGCCGGCTTGTCGTGGGACACAATTTTGAAGAAACAGGAAAACTTTCGTGTAGCTTTTGATCAATTTGATATTGCTGCTATAGCGGCATACGATGATGACAAAGTAGCAGAATTATTACAGAATGCCGGAATTATACGCAACCGATTAAAGGTAGCAGCCGTTATAATTAATGCAAATAAAGTTGTTGAAATTCAAAAGGAATTCGGTAGCTTTAAGTGTTGGTTAGACCAGCAAAAAGGATTAACTTTAGTGGAGTGGGTTAAATTGTTTAAAAAACAGTTTAAATTTGTTGGTGGTGAGATCGTTAATGAGTTTTTAATGAGTACGAATTATTTGCCCGGCGCACATCAGTTCGGCTGTCCTAAATACAATGAGAATGAAAAGTAGATTATTAGCATTATTGTTTTCTGTACCGGCTTTCATGAGCTTTGGTCAGGTTGGAGTTTTTGGCGGTGCCTCAATTGTTAAAGGATTTGGCCAGCCGGGTATTTATCAGGGCATTAACTTCGGAGTAGAAGTTCCAAGAGATGATATGACGAGCTTTTTCGGTAGAGTTGTTATGACTTTGCCTTACAAGGAGGAAGGAACTATCCAGGCAACTGCAATTGATCCTGCAACAACTTTTCCTTCTATAAAAGATGTTCCGTGTGAATTTAGAAATAGTGTTTTTAATCTTCAGTTTGGTACACGTTACTATGTTGGGAACGGTTATGATTACGGCCTTTCAGCTTATGGCGGAAGTATCTTTGAGGTTGGAACCGTTGGTGTTTCAAGAAAAGTGGACAAAGATGCTTATGACGAAGAGAAATACGCACTTGTGAATTCTGAAAATCAGGAGTATGCAAATCGCGGAAGAATCATTTCTTTCAATTTAGGATTGAATGCAGGGGTGAAATACAACTTTATGTTCGGAGTTTTATTCTTTGATGTTTCCGGTTCATATTCGTTATTTCCAATATCATCGAATGCGCTTTCGTCTGCTTACGGTCGATTTGCATACGTGAATTTCGGATTCAACCTTGGTTATAGAAAAGACATTTTCTAAAGAAACCATAATCGTTTCAGCCTTCCTTTTGAGAAATCTTCAATAAACATTGAAAGGTTTTCGTAACGCTTATTCATTGCTTCCAGTAATGCTTGGTCAACGTCGCTTGCCTGCATACGGTTTGGCGCTGTTTTAAACGTATATTTCGAAGCTAATTTTTTCAAAGCACTATTTGCGTTCTTATCTAAACGAGCAGTATCAGTTAACGGATGTGTCAATTGGAGATTCGTTGTAATACCCGGATTTGGGTTCAGTAGAGGAATTTTCCCTTCAATTAAATGATAAATGCTGATTGCCAGTGCGAAATAATCAGTTCGCTGATCCACAAGATGCAGCCGGTTTAATAAAAGCTCTGGCGCGGCATATCCAAGCGGAAATAGCGTTTTTCTTTTTGAATCATCGTTGAAAGAACGTGATAATCCGAAATCAATAAGCGAAACCTGATTGGAATCTTTGCAATAAAGCAGATTTGTTGGTTTGATGTCTAAATGCGCAATGTTTTTCCTTTTTAATTCCGCAAGAATTGGCTCCAACAGCCTTAAAAGATTTAGAAGTGTTTCGAATTGATGTTTTTTCGGAACAGTTTTCAAATAATCATTCCATGTATGCCCGGACCTGTATTCCAATATCAGCAAGGCCTGTTCCTGTTCTTCTGAAAAGGTAATTACCCGTGGCAGTCCAATGAAATCGAATGTGTAATGTGCTTCCTGTCTCAGGCGGCTGATACCTAATTCCGAATCTGCTGTTTTCAGAATAAATGAAGTTTGTGAAACACGATCTTCGATCAAAAAAACGGTAGAGAATTTTCGTTTCGCGGCCGAGCCCAATTTCCGGATAATGCGATACGTACTACTTATGTTGGTTTCAGAAGTCATTTCCCCGAAAATACGGAATTCGATTCGTTATCTGCTTTTTGGAGGTTCAATCCAGGATTTGTAACTGGTATATGGATCTATTTTCATTAAATCATGCTTTCGGCTCACATACATAGAATTCGTGCGTCCGTTCAGCGTAACAAACCCCTCTGCCTCAATACGCGGATTTCGGAGATGAATTGTCTTCTGATCAAAATGAAAAATAGTGTCCTGAAACTTCTCTCCTAAAAAATGTGCAAATTCCAGGATCATGTCTGGCTGCCTCGACATCTGGTCAATCTGTCCGTCGGTTAGATAATCAGAATTTTTTATTTCAATAGAAGAACTGTCTTTAGGGTTTACTACGTAAAAGGTTGTAATTCCTTTTTTCTCCATAAGCATTACTCGCCAGGAAAATCGGAACCCTTCTTCGTACCAGAAAAGATTTCCGCGATAAAGCAAATACCGCATTGGAACAACCACTTGAACTACAATGAATAAAACGAGCAGAGCTTTCTTTAAAGGTGAAAGAAAAAACTTCTTTCGTGCTACGTGGAGCGATGGAGTGTTTCCCGGAATAACAGAAAGAATTTTCTTGTGAAACGAAGCCGGAAAGAATATCAACGTACTTCCGATCATTACCCATGGAAACACACCGATAGGGAAGAGCGCCCAGGTCAAAACATGAAAAACTATCACAATGAGATACGCCGGTTTACGCGTTTTAGAACTCATTAGAAAGAAGGGGATGAACAGGTCGTAAATACAGCCAAACCAGGAAAACAAATAAGCTACCCATTTTTCTGCCAGGTAATTTCCAACAACAGGAAGGTCTCTGTATGTCTGAAGCCAGATTCGCAACGGTTGAGCTTCCAGAAGCCAATCGGAATTGATCTTTGCTAATCCTGCGAAGCAATAAACCAGAGCTAACTGAAAGCGCAAAATCCATAAGCACCAGTAAGGTACCGTAGCTGATTTCAGGTTAGGGTTTCGTTTTGAGTCAATACTCCTTGCCCGGTGCGCCGGGATCCAAATAAGCAGAAAGGAAACAATTGAAACGAAGTAGTAATGGTTCAGATAATTCGCTTTATCAAGGAGTTCAACGTAAGAAAAAGTCAGAAAGAAAAGCACAGCTGCAACACGGTAAAAATAACCAAGTGCAATAGCTATTCCGGCAGCTGCCATTAAAATGAAAGGCAGGTACATCCATTTGCCGG
>CBFGMW010000038.1:0-11016 GCA_965649925.1 uncultured Fluviicola sp. | reverse complement strand
GATTTAGGAGTCGATTTAAATATCCTGAAGAAAAGCGGATCATGGATCTCTTATGGAGAAACGCGCTTGGGTCAGGGTAGAGATTCTGAGAAAAGAATGCTACAGGACAACCCGGAATTGATGGAAGAATTAGAAGTGAAAATTAAAGAAGCTCTTAGCCCGGCAAGTGCTGCAGCCTTGGTGGAATAAGACAAACTGCATATCGTTTCCGTGAGCCGTCTCTTGTTTTAAGAGGCGGCTCTTAGGAAAGAACCCGTATTCAATCACCGAAAAATCGAACTTTTACTTACTTTTGCCTATCTGTCGACTCAGACAGAGACAAAGATGTAGGTATGGTACTCTCAATGACAGGTTACGGAAAAGCTTCCGGTAACTTCGAAAATAAAAAGCTCATCGTTGAAATGCGCTCGTTGAATTCTAAGAGCTTGGATTTATATGTTCGCTCGGCACAGATTTATCGTGAACTGGAATTGGACATTCGGGGTATCGTTACCAAATTTCTTGATCGCGGTAAAGTGGAATGCTCCATTACCATTGAAAGCGGTCCGGAAAGCAAAGCCACTGCTATTAACAAAGAACTCGTGAAAGCATATTATTCTGAGCTGAAACAATTAGCCGCAGATATGAATGACACTTCTACAAATTTGCTGGAGGTTGCGATGCGTATGCCTGAAGTTTTATCGAATGATAAAGAAGCTCTTTCTGACGAAGAAAAGGCACTGGTTATGCAGCTTGTGGAAGCGTGTTGTCAGGACCTTATCACATTTCGTAAGCAAGAAGGTGATCAGTTGAAAGCAGATTTCACGCAAAATATTGAAGCAATCCGCGCGCGTTTGGAAGAAGTTCCAAAATTTGAGAATGAACGTGTTGCAAGCGTTAAGGAGCGCATGAAGACCGGTTTGGAAAAACTGACTTCGAAAGCCATCGATGAAAACAGGTTGGAGCAGGAAATCATTTTCTACATTGAGAAAATGGATATTTCTGAAGAGAAAATGCGTTTGTCGAATCACCTTGATTATTTCCTTGAAACTATGGATGTTCCGCTTTGTGGAAAGAAATTGGGTTTCATCACTCAGGAAATTGGTCGTGAGATTAATACGCTCGGATCTAAATCTTACCACGTTGAAATGCAAAAACTGGTAGTTGAGATGAAGGATTGTCTGGAAAAAATCAAGGAACAAGTTTTAAATACATTGTAAGAGATGTTCACCGGGACTGGGAAAAGCATAATTATTTCCGCTCCTTCAGGAGCTGGTAAAACTACAATCGTTCAGGAATTGATAAAACGGATTCCGAATTTGAGATTTTCTATTTCTGCCTGCAGCAGAGATCCGAGACCGAATGAAGCGGATGGAAAAGATTACTATTTCCTCGGTGTTGACGGTTTTAAAGCGAAAATCGAAGAAGAAGCCTTTCTCGAATGGGAGGAGGTTTATACAAATAATTATTACGGAACTCTTCAATCTGAAGTAGAACGAATTTGGGCTGAAGATAAAGTTGTAATATTTGATGTGGACGTTGTAGGTGGTTTGAACCTGAAAAAGAAATTGGGAAGTAATGCTTTGGCCGTCTTTATCCATGCGCCAACATTTGAAACGCTGGAAACTCGCTTGCGATTCAGAAGCACGGAAACAGAAGAGAAAATAGCCATACGCCTGAGTAAGGCAAAACAGGAAATCAGCCGTTCACCGGAGTTTGATCTGGTAATTGTGAATGATGAATTGGAGCGTGCCTGTGCAGAAGCTGAGTCGGAAATTCGGACGTTTTTAGCTAATTGATCGCTTATGAAGATCGGACTCTACTTCGGAACGTTTAATCCTATTCATGTCGGACATTTAATTATTGCGAATTACATGGCTGATCTTCAGGAATTGGATCAGGTATGGCTGGTAGTGACGCCTCAGAACCCTTTAAAGAAGAAAGCATCATTGCTGCCTGATTATCACCGCCTGGCATTAGTGAATGAAGCTGTTAGCGACAATCCGAAACTGCGTGTTTCAGACATCGAATTCGGTTTGAAACAACCCAACTATACTTCAACTACACTTGCATATCTGGAAGAGAAACACCCGAGTTATTCTTTTTGTCTGATTATGGGGGAGGATAATTTACGTACGCTTCACAAATGGTACAACCACGAGCAGCTTCTGGAGAAGTATAAGTTCTACGTGTATCCGCGGGTTTTAACAGAATCTGAATTACACGAAGAAGCAGGAATGGAACCTAAACCACATCACAACTTATACGACCATGAAAATGTGATGTTCTGTGAAGATGTTCCGGTAATGAAAGTATCCTCAAGCTATATACGTCAGGCGATCAAAGAAGGAAGATCAGTTAAATACCTGGTTTCTGAACCGGTATTCAGGTACATTGATGAGATGAATTTCTATAAGTAGATTTAAGATTTGCTCGGAAGCACACGTTTTATTAAACGCAGAAGCTGTTTTCTGAATAAAAACATCAAAATACAGTAAGGAATCGCAATCAGGAAAAGAATTCCGGTATTGATATTTCTTCCGAAATCATTCGCACTTACTTCAGTACTTTGATCGGCCATCATTCTACACTGCGAACAACCCTGGCTAATACCGTATGTGGCAACAGTCAGCAAAATAAATGTGAGTAGAAACTTTTTCATAGATGCAAAAATAAGCATTAACTCAACGCTGTTTCTTTTTTTAACATGCCTTTTTCGATGATCGTTTTCCATTTGGAATGTTTAGAGTAATTTCACTCCGATGAAAGCTTTTGTAAATAGAATTGCAGAAAATCTGGCCCAAAACAGAGGCAAATGGAATGATACTGTAATTATTGTTCCATCAGAAAGGATGATCAATTATTTACAGAAAGCTTTATTTGAGGTTGATCATCTGCCAAAGATCTCTCCGAAAATCATTACCATCGACCGCTGGATTCAGGATTTGGTGCGAATTCCGATCATTAATAAAACGGCAGCTTTGTTTGAACTCTACCAGATCTTTGAGAATGATCCGATCGAACATGAAATCCGCTCTTTTGATTCGTTCCTGAATTGGGGACAACTGTTGCTCTCTGACTTTGATGAAATTGACAGGTATCTCGTAGATCCGAAAAGTCTTTTCAAAAACCTGAAGGATGTGAAAGAACTCGAATCGTGGTCGTTCAATAATGAAGAACTTTCCCTGGGACAGCAAAAATTCATGGCGTTTTGGGATAAACTCGGGCCTTATTATTTTGCATTCGAAGCACGACTGAAACAATTGAATTTGTTAACGAAAGGAAAGGCCTATCGATACGCGGCCGATGAGCTCATGCGTTTGCAAAAGGAAAACTCCAATCACTATGTTTTCGCGGGATTTAACGCGCTTTCAGAAGCAGAGATCTCTATTTTCAGACAATTAAAAACGCTCGGAAAGGCACAATTCTTTTTAGATAATGATGCTTACTACTTGTTAGATGAAATGCACGAGGCCGGAAGTTTTCAACGTGTTTTTCTGAACCGGCTTGAATTGAAAGCTCCCGATGACACACTGAATGTTCTGAGCAATAAAAACCTTAAAATTGAGGTGGTTGAATGTTCGCAGACCACCGATCAGGCTTCGGTAATAGCAACCGAATTATTGAAGTTAAATGCGCAGGAACGTAATGAAACATTGGTGCTTTTAGCAGATGAAATTCAGTTAAAGTCGTTGCTGCACCAATTGCCGGCTTCAATCGAAAAGGCAAATATTACCTTAGGATTACCTTTGAAAAGCACTGCGATCAAAACATGGGTGGAACTCATCTTCCAATTCCAGGATGGTATTCAGCAGTACGGAACAAGTTCTATGTATTTCAAGCAGTTTTCGGCATTTATTCATCATCCGTTTCTCGAAGCTACACTTCCGGAAACTGAGCTGAGGATGCTCTACGAACTGGAATCAAAATCTATTCAGAATAACTGGCAGTACATTGCCAAAAAGAACCAATTGGTTGGCCCGATTACCACACAACTCATTCAGCTGTTGCAAAATCCCTGGTCGAATGATTGGATTCAGGCTTTAAATGCAATTCAGGAATTAAATGTTTTTATAGATACTCATTTGCAGCCCAAATGGGATATGGAGCAAACTTTGGTTCGTTGTTTCAGCACTTCAGTTCAGGGATTGCAGAATTTAATGCAAAGGGAATTACTGCCTGAGATGAATCGAAGCACCTTTCGTAATTTATTCAATCAACACTGGGGCTCTGAATCGATAGCTTATTACGGGAATCCATTAGACGGAATTCAGATCATGGGCCTTCTTGAGACACGCGGACTTGATTTCAAAAACATTTTTGTGCTTGGTTTGAACGAAGGAGTAATGCCTCCTGACAACCCGATTCAAACGCTTATTCCGATGGATTTGAGACAATATTTCGGATTGCCCACACCACGTGAGAAGCAAGGTTTATTTGCTCATCATTTCTATCGCCTTCTGCATAGTGCGGAACACATGGTCGTAACGTATACGGGAGCTTCCGATGTAATGGGTTCATCTGAACCAAGTCGTTTTTTGAAGCAGATTGAATTGGAACTGGCCAAAGAAAATCCGAATATAGAATTGGAATTCAAACAGGTGAATTCGGGTAATAACGAACGCATTGAGAATGTTGTCATAGCTAAGACCGAAGAAATATACAAACGACTGGATTTACTTCTTGAAAGAGGGATTAGCTTTTCCAAACTCGCTCAGTACTTAAATTGTCCGCTGAATTTCTATTACATTAACTTGTTGGGAATCGGGGAGGAAAATAAACTCGAAGAGGATCTGGAGTCGGGAACCCAGGGACAGATTATCCACTTTGTACTTGAGAGTCTGTTCTCAGAATTCGCAGAACGTTATGACGAATCAGGAAAATTGCTGCCAACGAAAATGGTCACTATCGACGATCTTAAACAGATGAAATTAAAGATCCCGCTTTTGGTAGAGAAAGGGTTTTTAGATTTTTTTGCGGAAGATCCTGAAACATGGCAGCGGGGTGTCAACTATATTCAATACGAAATGGTCAAGGAACTGGTTGAATGTGAATTGAACCGGGAAATCGAAATTCTGTCGGAAAACCCTGAAAAAGCATTGTTTATTGTTTCTCTTGAACAAAAGTACGAGTCTGAGATTCAAGTAACCGTTCGTGGTGAGAAACAAAAGGTTCGTGTCAACGGAGTTGTTGACCGTATTGATCGCTTTGGCGGAAGACTGCGTATTCTTGATTACAAATCGGGGAAAGTAGAACAGAAAGATTTGAAATTAACCACGAAAAATCTCCCCGATCCGCTCGATTACGTACTGGTCAACCTGAGAAAGAATAACAAAGTACACGCGCTTCAATTACTGATGTATGCTTTTTTGATTCATCGTACAACAGATAAGAGAATTGAAGAAGCGGGCATTATTTCGTTCATCAACCACAGAACAAGCCCGGTTTTTGTTGAAGCCGATCTGAGCCTGGAAAATGTTGAGCCTTTATTGCAGGCGTTAATTCAGGAAATAATTGATGAGTTGTACGATCCGGCTATTCCGTTCGCACACAACCTTACAAGTAAATACTGCGACTACTGCAGCTAGCCGGAAAATTCGTCTGAATTGTCTTTGATAGTGCGGTCTATTTCTTCCAGATCTGAGTAGAATGCCTCTCCGAATGCTCGAATAATCGGCTCTTTGAGGAATTTATAGACAGGAACATCCAGTTTGGCACCGCACGCACAGGCTGGGGAACAAATGTGCCATTCATCGTAATTAAGCGCCAGATCTTCTCCGACTTTTTTCACACGGATCGGATACAAATGACATGAAACGGGTTTTTTCCAATCAATCTCGCCTTCGTAATAAGCCTTTTCAATGGCACATTTCGCAGTATTTGTTTCGTCAAAATATACAAATGCACATTCCTGTTCGTTCACCAGGGTTGTAGCCGGCTCTCCCCATGGATCAATGTAGTAAACACCTTCGTTGTCAACAACTTCAAGCCCTTCTTTTCGCATATAGGGACGAACCTTATCTACTAAAGTTTCCATCAGTTTGGCTTCTTCCATGGTAAGCGGTGCCCCCTGGTCTCCTTCTACACAACAAGCTCCTTTGCAAGCGTTCAGATCGCAGACAAATTTGCGTTCAAAAATCTCAGTAGAGATCAGTTTATCGTCTATTGCTACAATCATATCTTAATTAGATGAGAGGTATTGAACCATTTCGTGCATGTCTTCGAATTGTAAATCTGCCAGAGTTAATTTTGGCTCGGGACTATGTGTTTTTTCAGGAATACAAATTACGGACATTTTTGCCGCTTTTCCTGAAATAATTCCATTTAAAGAGTCTTCGATAACCAAACATTTTTCCGGTCGTACTTCCAGGGCGCGTGCTGCCGATAAATAAACCGCCGGGTGCGGTTTTCCGTATAATTCGTCTTCGGCAGAACAAATTGCTTTAAAGTAATGGGTAATTCCAAGTGTTTCTAAAATGGCTTTAATCAGAATATGATAGGATGAAGTAGCCAAACCGATCTTTATTTGTTTTTCCTGAAAGTAGGCCAGTGCTTCCAAAACTCCGGGTAGCGGAGTGGCACGTTCACGGAGCAGTTCTTCCATGCGTTTCACGATCATTCTTTCTACGTCTTTCGCTGAATGATGAAGCCATGGGGCAACCTGATACCAGTATTCAGTTACTTCGTCAATGCGTAAGCCAACGGTTTTCTGAAAATCGGTCCGGGTTAGTTTGCACCCGACTGAACAAAAAACCTCTTCCATCGCAATTTTCCAGATCGGTTCGGAATCGGTTAAAACTCCATCCATGTCAAAAATGACCGCCTCGAATTTTTTATTCATTTCAGATCCCATTTTAAAGTGTATAAATTTCCTCCGCCCAGCAGTTTGTGGCGTTCATCGGCAATGTAAATCAACCCTTTCGGGCCTACTGTCAAACTCTCTTTCTGTGTGAGCGAAAGTCCGTGCTCTGAATGGTAAATTGCTTTCCCGTTTTTCAAATCGTATGCAATTACCCGATTGTACGTGAGTAAAAAGAGCTGATTCTTGTAAAATTCCCCACCCGTAACAGCATCTCTGTACCAGTCGCGTTTCCCTATCTTCAGTGAATAAACCAGTTTGGCTTTGTGGGTTCCTGCGGAACAGGGAAGCTGGTATACTTTACAAATCCCGTCAAACGGTTCAGTTCTGCACTTGGTGAAAATGTATAATGAATCGTTGTGATAGGCAATACACTCTGCATCGTAATACCGTTCTGTTTTGGGAGGTGGAAAGGCGCTTTGTTCCGGGTACGAAAATAATATCCTGGCAGCGGTGACCGTTTTATTCTTAATGAGCCCTTCAGTTGGGATTTTATAGATTACCAGGTTCTTCCGGTTGTTCGAATTATTCCCGATATCAGCCAGGTAGAGGTATTTCTTACCATCGGTTGTTATATCCTCAAAGTCTACATTTGCCGCAGAATTGAGTGCAACATGATTCTGAATTTTCCCGTTTGTATTCAGAATGTAAATCTTTGCGGAGTCGCCACCATCGTTATGGGCAACCAATAGAGTGTCATTTAGGAAAGTTAATCCTGACACCTCGTGCAGTTCTTTAGGAAGCGAAGCTACTTTCTTCCAGGTTGCGCCAATAAATGCAAGTAAAATTATGCCTCCAACCAACAGGTTTCTCATCTGAGAATGAATTGAAGCCAAAGTTAAGAACAAAAAACGCGTTTCCGAGAAATCTTATGCAAATACAGATTCAACCCACGATTTCCCCCAGTACTCTTTCTCCTCGTTTGTCCATAATTTCGGATAGAAAATACGTTTCTGGAAGCGTGGAGGAAGGTATTTCTGCCAGTTTGTTCCTCCTGTAGCATTGATGTCACCATCACTATCACGTTGTAAGTAGCGAACAGCAGATTTATAATGTACCAATGGCCAGTTGATGTTTACATTCACATCATTCTGTTTCATTGCCTGAATTATTGCCGGATCTTTTTGATCCTCAAGGCTCAAACGCAGGTAGGTTTGCCAAAGGTTCCGCGTACGCTGAGCAGTACCGTATTCAATAAACTCACGCTTGTATTTTTTCTCGAACTCGATAAGAGTAAGCGTTTTTTTACCGGTTTCAACATCGGTTGCGCCTTCTTTCCAGTAGATATGTTCGAACAAACGTTCAATAGACTCTTCGCCGTTGAAAGTGTCTCTAACGTCTTTATGCACAAGCTGCAGAAAATCAGTTGAAGACATTTCTATTTTCCGGTATTGAGCAGATTGAAAACCAGATGCGGGGTGCAATGATAATCTGAATTTCAAAAATTGCTCACGTTCCATTCCGTCAACCATAATCTCAAAACTCTTGGTTAAAGCTTCAAAATAACGATTGATACGTGTAACGCGTTTTAAAAAGAAATCACCTTTTGGCTTTTCCGATTCACCAAGCTGGTCGAATTCGTTTAAAGCCAGCTTAAAGTACAATTCGGTAATTTGATGGTACATTAGGAAAATCGACTCATCCGGAAAATCGGTATAAGTTTTTTGCAGGGTAAGTAGCGTATCTACCTGGATGTAATCCCAGTAGTTAACGGTCTTGGCGTAAAGAAGTCCATCTAAATAAGGTTCAATTTCCTGGTTAAGAGCCTTGTACTTATTTTGGAGCTCACTGATTCGCTTTGATATTTCAGGGTTTTCGCTCATTCTTCAATTAATAGTTGGGTAGCAAAGATACGGCATGCCGGGGAAAATGTTTCGAGTAATATGTTAAAATTCAAACAAAACCTGTTAAAATAGAAAGAGGCACCACCTTACGCAATGCCTCTTTTACTTATAATTATTTGATTATTTGGCCTTTACCAGATCTTTTTTAAGACCCGACCATTCAACCAATTGCAATTTCACGGTTCCAACGGGAATTTTCGCTTTGATTAGAATTGGAATACGGTTTTCGTCGTCTGTAACATAAAAAGTCACATCTTCTTCGCTCTTGAAGTAACGACCGGTTTGAACAACCGGTACAAACTTCATACACTTGTATTTTCCTTTGCGGATACTGATGGTTTCATCCCCTTTGTATTTCACTTTCAGGGTGAATGTTTCATCATCCATAAAACATTTGAAGCTGAATACCTGGTCTTTTTTCGCGTTCTTGAAATCAAGGGTGCGTGCGTAGTAGAAAGACGACAGCATGTCCTGAATTCCCGATGATACAGTAAAGTCTTTCGTTCCGTTGTGTACTTTCAACTTATCTTGTTTGAAGTTGTAATTCTGATTGATCTTATAACCACCTTCGTCAACTCTGCGTACAAATTTCCATGGAAAAACACCTTTTTTGTCGATGTAGCTTTCATAAACATCGTTCACTTTATAAACAGCGTTAAATCCGCCAAGTGTTTTTCCGGTTCCTTTAACGTGCAGTAATTCGCGTGTTCCGGCACCTTTTGTAGTAGTTGTTTTTACTTCAAGCACGGCTTCACCGGCATCTACGAAACCATAAGTAATCCGGTAACGTAATTTTTCCCCGGACTGAAAGGCAGTGTTCGTAACTGACGGGTATGTAACCGCAATTTCACTACTCTTTAATCCTATAAAACATATTGCCAATGTGGCAAATAAAATCCCTTTTTTCATGACTATTTTCAATTAGGTATTACGCACTTAGCAAATCGAATGCCAATTTTTGAGAATTCGACCAAACGTAGAAATTTGTACATTCGTCGCAACTACAATTTACAACTTTCAGTTGGAACTACTCGATGATAGAAGAAAAAATAAGGAAATTTGAGAATTGGCATATCCTGCTTTGGCTGTTTAAAGATCTTTGCTGGGTAATGGGATTTAAGGTTTTTGGTACAATCATGATTGTACCAACGGTTCTGCTGGCATTCATCATTACTTTTAAAACAAGGAAAATTCCGTCAGAATTCATTCACAATTGGGCGGTGATTTGTTGGATTTGTGCCAATTCATCCTGGATGTTGGGAGAATTCTTCTTCGATGGTGAGGACGGAATCGATCCGGGGATCCTGCTAATTCCCAGAATACTGTTCGTTCTCGGAATAGGAATCTTGTTCGTATATTACGGCCTGTTCTACCTAAAGATTTGGAGAAAATGAAATTAGGATTACTAGTACTTATTCTACAAGCATCTGTATTTTCCGTTGCTGCACAAAAGCGTACCCCCGGCGAATTACATCGCATGGTTAACAATGTGGTTTTCAGTGATCCGGAAATGGCACATAAACTTGCTAAAGAAGAACTAAGTAAATCTAAACCGAATAGTCACGAATTTGTTGTCGCGCAAATAGATGTTGCAAAATGTCTTTATTACAGTGATAATTATGCAGAAGGTGAAAGTCTGCTTTCCAAAGCCCTGCAAACCGCAACTAAAATAAATTTTTCCGAGGGTGTTGCCTGGGCGTCATTTCATTTGGGAGATCTGCGTATTCTGGAGGGGAAATACGGAAGCGCAATACAATATCTCAATAAATCACATACATTATTTGAGAAACAAAACAACAAGGAAGGAGAAGCCCTTTCGTTGAATGCAATTGGGTTGATATACCTGGATCAGGAGGATTTTCAAAAAGCCCAGACGTTTTTTAAAGATGCTCTAAAAACGGGCGATGCTGTCACTCATGGAGATTCTTACACCAATCTTGCTCAGCTTTATCTGCAAATGGAGGCGTATCCGAAAGCTCGTCAATATGCCGCTTTAGCCAATAAGCAGGCAATTATTAACGAAGATGATTTTGTTAAATCAACCGCTCTGGATGTCCTGGGAAGTGTAGCCGTGAAATATGGGCGTTTCCTTGAAGCAGAACAATATTTTAAGGATGCGATCAGGATCAAGGAACGATTGCTGGATCAGAAAGGTGCTTCGTACTCTTATTTGAAACTGGCGGGTGTAAAAGGCGAACTTGAGCAAACGGATTCGCTGTACATTTTTACCTTAAAGGCATTTCGATTGGCCAATGAGGTGGGGGCAAATAAAGAAACAAAGGATGCTGCGTTCGCTCTTTCCAAATATTATGTTCATTTTGGATTTTACGATAG
>CBFGMW010000037.1:0-11105 GCA_965649925.1 uncultured Fluviicola sp. | reverse complement strand
GGAAGAAACCATTAACGAGAATACATTCAGCGAAGCCGAAAGAACTGCACTGATCCAATTACTGGGAATTTTCAAAAAGGCTGAAGTTTTGCTGCTGGAGAATTTAAAGCTGATCGAAGAAAAACTGAATTTCTCCAAGAGCGATTACCTGGAAAACTACAAACTATCGTTTAACCAATTCATTCTTGGGCTGAAGCCCAAACTGCTGATGGAATATATAGGCGACATTTTCAATGCCAACTCCCAGCAATTTAATTATGCACTCCGTGTTGCAATGGGAATGGCGTTTTCGGTTTTCCTGTTTAAGTTTTTCGACATCAATCATGGGCATTGGATTGCGCTGACAATGTTGATTGTGATCCAACCGTATTACGGAGCCACGAGAAAGAAAGGTGTTGAACGGATCATTGGAACAATAACCGGAATTTTGGTTGGTGGTGCTATAATGCTCCTTCCCATCCCAATGCATTATTTCACCTATCTCCTGGTATTTATCTCGTTTTTCGTTGCATACTATATCCGAAACAATTACAAAATCGGTGTTTTCTTCGTTACGATCATGATGGTGATTATGATGCAGCTTTCACAACAGGCATCCTGGGACCTGATCTGGTGGCGGATTCTTTCAACGTGTATCGGTGCCCTTCTGGCTTTGGGAATAAGTTTTGCATTCTGGCCAATTTGGGAAGACAAACGCTTTCCGCATCTGCAAAAGAAAGCCCTACTGCTAAACGGGCAGTTTTTCCAGCAAATTATTGAGCAGCGCAATATCAGTTCTTCACTGGCAACCTGGTATAAACAGCGAAGAGTGACCGAAGCAGCGAACAACGATCTCTTTGCATGTGTGCAGCGCATGTACGAGGAACCGAAATCGATAAGAAAGAATGTTGACACTTCTTTTGCGCAGGTTGGGGCAACAATTCGTTTAACCAGAGAGATCACCTCATTAGGATTTACATTTCAAACAACCGACACAACAGGAATTGAAACAGAATTGCAGGAAATTGCGCATTTAATATCCGGAATTGCTGCTGATCTGGCTTCAGAGAACATTGAAAGCGCATCCATACAGATGCATGAACTGAAACGCGTGATGAAAAACGAAAAGCTGAAGCAAACGGACGGGCTGAAAACCATCAAGGTAGAATTAGAAAAGATTGTGTTTGAGTTCGAGACGATAAGAGCACTGAAGGAAGGCTAATTCCTTTCGTTTAAAGAGAGCCTTTCCACTTATACAAAACAGCTCTCCCAGGAGTTCAAATCACATTTTTATTAGTTTAACACCTTCTACATACCACAAGATTAGAGATACTCTGTAGAAACCATTCGCTTTATTTAAATGCTACAAGTTTGATTTTATTTCCACGAATCATGATCACTCCGTTTAGATCCCTTCTTCTAATTGGAAAAACATTCGAATTATGTTTTAAATCTCGCAGTTCTCCGTGCCAGGAGACCTTGTTAATTAGTGTGTCTATTATTTTCAATTTTTTATTCGTGATGTAACTTAAATAAGTATTTCGGTCATCTGAATAAATGTGATAAATATGATTCTTATATGAAAAGGCGCCAAGTACATGAATATCCATCGTATCTAACAAAGTTTCATATCCCTTATCATATCCAACCGGATGTTTTATCTCATTGTCTTTAGAGTCTTCGGGGTAAATGTCATACCAACCACAATCAACAAGTTGGCTTTTATTTTTTATTTCGAATAGTTTTCGTGGATTATCAATTTTGATTATTGTAGCAAAACCAGAAGCATGAGGTAATGATGAAGTGACATAAAATGAACCGTTCAATTTCTGAATACTATTTAGACATGTTGCCCTACAACTATATGTTTTGCCTGTTTTTTTGTCCCTAAAATAAATGGCTCCACCAAATTCACCCCGACAACAAGAGCTAACAATGAAATCATTGTCCTCATAGATTGGATAATTTAATTCAATGCTTTGGTAATTCTTTTTCGTCTCATAACCCGATTCGACAAATATCCACTTGTCTTTATTCCAGTACATTTTGGAATAACCTCGCCAACCCCCAACAATTCCATACAATGTGTCTCCTGAGGTCCAAATAGCACTAAACCACTGATTTTTTTCTTGATTTAATCGTTTACTCTTTATCCGGTTTAATGTAAAATCCTGATTCAGAACTCCAATAGTGAATGCCGTATCACGATAACTGTCGAAACGACAGATATAACCATTTTCATATTTAATCAAGTCGCGAACTTGATAAGGCATTTCAACTTCCAATTTTTCTATTTCAAATTTTTCAGGAATGAATAACTCTTCCTTCTCAGAACATGACAGAAGAACAAAGAATAGGAATGTGAAGTACTTCATTAACTTTATCAAGCTTTTTTCAGAGTTTCATTAATTAGATTCGAGTGTCTTCAAAAAATCAGTAATCGCTTTATAAACTTTTGCTAACTCCTCATCAGTAGTACAATAAGGCGGATTGATGTAAATCACATTTCCCAGCGGACGAATTAAACAACCCTGCTCTAAGAAGAAGTTGTAGGCTTTATCGCGAATAGACGAAAAATAATAGTTCCCTTCACCTGTTTCAATTTCAAAACGCAGAATAGTTCCGCAAACCGCGGCGTTTTTAACGAGGCTGTTTTTGACTAGTTCCTTTTTGAATTCAACTTGTAAATGTTCTATACGTTCAATGTTTTCCCAGGTGTAATGCTCTTCGAAGATATCCAAACTAGCATTAGCCGCGGCACAAGCTAAAGCAGAACCGGTAAACGAATGTCCGTGCAGCAAAGCTTTATTTGTTTCGGGATGAAGGAATGCTTCGTAAATTTCAGTTGTGGCAACCGTAAGTCCAAGTGGCATAACTCCACCCGTCAATCCTTTCGATAAACAAATAATATCAGGCGTATTCCAGCAATGATTCATAGCAAACAGTTTCCCGGTTCTTCCCCAGGCTGTCATTACTTCATCGAAAATAACCAGTGCTTCGTATTTATGAGCCAGAGCGACCAACTCATCCAGGAAAGATGCTTCGTATATCCGCATTCCGGCTGAACCCTGGATAATAGGCTCAACAATCAAACAGGCAATTTCTCCCGTTTTCAAAAGCGTTTCCGCATCTTTCAATATGGAAACGTGATTGTCGCCATTCGGGAAGTGCAAAAAGTCGACATCGAAGAATAAATGCTCGAAGGGCTGATTGAAAACTCCTCTTTGTCCGATAGACATTGCTCCAAACGTATCGCCATGATAAGCACCATCCAGGGCCAGGACTTTTCGTTTGGGCTGTTTTTTATTAAACCAATATTGAAAGCACATTTTCAACGCCACTTCAACCGCGGTAGAACCGTCATCCGAAAAGAAAACCTTCGATAATTGTTCGGGCAAAATGGTACTGATGCGTTCTGCCAGTTTAATAGCCTGCGGATGTGTCGCTCCGGCAAATATCACATGGTCCAGTTCGGAAAACTGGGCAGAGATTGCATTTCCGATGTGTTCGTTCCCGTGCCCGTGAACATTTACCCACCAGGAGGAATTTGCATCAATATATTCTTTCCCGTTACTATCGAATAACGTGGCATTTTTTGCTTTTACAATATGCAACGGTTCAGGGGAAGTCAGCATCTGGGTAAACGGATGCCAAACATACTTTTTATCGGTATTTAATGCTGTTGTTCGTTCCATAATTGTGCTGCCTGAGCTATGGTTTCTTTAGAAAATGTTTCCATTTCCGGAATATATGTAATCTTCAGCGAAGGAAAATACGCTTTATAAATTCGCTCGGTAGATTCTACCCGGTTTCCGTTAACGATCAATCCCGCCACTTCAATTTCGCGCTGAAAAAGAGTACTCAACGTGAGTAAAGTATGGTTGATACTTCCGAGGTAATGTTTCGTTACAACAAAAACGGGCAGATGCCAGAACTGAAATAAATCTACAAAACAAGATCCTTCTTCGTTCAATGGAACCATCACTCCACCGGCTCCTTCAATGATTGTTGTTTTTTGAAACTCCGGCAGTTCAAAATCATCTTCGTGCAGTGTAATTCCGTCGATGCGAGCGGCTTCATGCGGGGAAAGCGGCTGGGAAAGCAACCAGCGTTCCGGAATGATCGTAGAGTTCGAAGTGTGTTCTTTCACGAAATCGCTGTCTAAAGCATGCAGATCACCGGCCTGGATAGGTTTCCAGAAATCGGCCTGAAGCGCTTCGCACAACACCGCACTGCAAACCGTTTTACCGATTCCGGTCCCAATTCCAGTTACTACGAAGGCTTTCATCTGATTACGAACGAAGTTCCGCCCCCAATTCCTTCTCTAATCCAACGCGGATGCTTTCCATCACGCGATCCACCTGCTCATCTTTCAATGTTTGTTCTGCATCCTGGAATGTGAACGAAACTGCGTATGATTTCTTTCCTTCCGGCAAATTCTTTCCTTCGTATACATCAAATAGATTCACACGCTGAAGGATTTTCTTGTCGGTTTTCTGTGCGATTTGAGCTATTTGGGCAAATCGTACTTCGGTATTCAGTAGCAACGAGAAATCACGACGAACTTCAAAAGTCTTCGGTAATTCCTTGTATTGTGTTTTCGAAAGTTTTAATGAATCCAGAATCGCATCCCAGTTCAGGTCAGCAACAAAAACGTCGTTCTTTATTCCGAATTGTTTTTTGGTTTTTGCGTTGATCCAGCCCATTTCTCCAACTAGTGTTTTCAAAACGGTCAGCGATTGTCCGTCGGCTAACAAACTGTTTTCAGAAAGTGCACCTTCATTCAGCAAAGAACTTAATCCTAAACGCTCAAATACGTTCTTTACAATTCCTTTCAATGTGAAATAAGTAGAAGCTTCTTGTTTTCCCGACCAGTTTTCGGCTTGCTTTGCGCCAGTCATAATCATTGTGAGACGTTTGTTCTCCAAATACTCACCATTCACCAGCTGGTATGTTTTACCAAATTCGAAGAAACGCAAATCAGGCCGCTGACGATTTTGGTTATGCGCCACTGATTCTAAAGCCTGGAAGATCAACGTCTGGCGCATTACTGCCAAATCCTGGCTAAGCGGATTCAACAATTGTACATCGTTTTCAGAACTTAGTGCCGAACCGCCCAGTTTTTCAGTATAAGCGGGTGATGTAAGCGAATTGTTCATGATCTCAACGAATCCTAATCCAGCTAAGTTCTCTGATAAATTCACTCCTAAACGCTCAATATCCGGTTTCGGAGCAATAACAAGCGAAGTATTCATTTTTTCCGGAAAAGGAATGGAGTTGAAACCAATAATTCTCAGAATTTCCTCAATCACATCAATCTCGCGATCAACATCGACTCTGTAATTCGGAACTGAAACCGTTAATTCTTCACTGGTTTCGTTCAGAACTTCAAAATCAAGCGACAACAAAATATTTTTGATTTTAGAAGGCTCTATTGTATGTCCAAGAATTGAAGCACATCTTGCATAACGCAAAATAACTGTTCTTTTTTCAATTGGATTAGGATACAGGTCTGTAATTTCAGAAGCGCGGTTTCCTCCGGCAACTTCAACGATTAATTGAGCTGCACGCTGCAATGCATAAGGAACCAGATCAACATCCACTCCACGTTCAAAACGGAAACTGGAATCAGTTGACAAAGTATGGCGTTTTGCCGTTTTTCGAACTGAAACCGGGTTGAAATAAGCTGCTTCGAGGAAAACTGTTGTTGTAGTATCCGAAATTCCTGAATCCTGCCCGCCAAAAACCCCCGCAATGCACATGGCCTCGTTCGAATTAGCAATTACAAGATCTTCAGCATCCAAAGTTCGTTCAACACCGTCGAGTGTAATCATCTTCTCGCCTGCTTTGGCGGTACGAACAATTAATTTATCGCCAACTTTCTTTGCATCGAAAGCGTGAAGCGGAGTCCCAAGATCACGCATGACGTAATTGGTAACGTCTACTATGTTGTTAATCGGCGAAAGTCCAACTGCACGTAATCTTTTTTGCAGCCAGGCCGGTGAAGCTTTCACTGTTACGTTTTCTAGCGTCAATCCCATATAACGGGGACATTTTTCTGTATTTTCAACCGTAACATCAATCTTCAGATCGCCTGCTTTTGCAGGAAGTTCAACCGGTTTCAGGGATAAGTGTTCGCTTCTTCCATGATGACAGGTATCGAAAGCCAAAATATCACGCGCAACGCCAATGTGGCCCATCGCGTCAGCGCGGTTCGGTGTTAAACCAATTTCTATCTGAATATCATTTTCGAGTTCAAGGAACTTTGCTGCAGGAGTTCCAACAACAGCGCCCGGATCTAAAACCAGGATTCCGTCGTGGCTATGTCCCAATCCTAATTCGTCTTCGGCACACAACATTCCGTGTGATTCAACATCACGAATCTTGGATACTTTGATTTTCAACGGTTCATCGGGTGATGGATAAAGTGTAGAACCAACCGTTGCTAATAATACCTTTTGTCCTGCAGCAACATTCGGTGCTCCGCAAACAACCTGAACGGTTTCTATTCCGGTATTTACCTGTGTAACTTTTAAACGGTCTGCATTCGGATGTGGTTCACACGACAACACTTCAGCAACTATAACGCCTTCTAATCCGCCTTTTACAGCTTCAAGTGTTTCAAATCCCTCAACTTCAAGTCCTGTATCTGTTAACAACACCTCCAATTCTTCAGGAGTTTTGGCTTGCGGTAAATATTCATTCAACCAGTTGTAAGAAATCTTCATAATTCGATATAATTGCGAGCAAAAATAAGCATTTGCATCTTCGAAATTGCCACGAATGCACGAATTTTAGATCAACACCACCTGATATATTGACATCCGCCAGGGCGGACACGAATTGAATCAATATATTAAATGTACTACCGGTAAAATAATAAACAACCATTTTCAGTTAAATCTTGAGATCACAATTTGTGATATCAAGTTGTAGCTGGTTGTTTAAACATTTACTTATTGTTCCCATATCCAATTTTCCTTCGAACGGTTTCCTGTTTATCCATATATTGAATCAAGTATTCCTGAACCATATCCAAACGTTCATCCTGACTATTCATCCTGGTGCGAAGCAAATGTAGTTCATGCAGGAAATCTTTATTTGAAAGAATTTCATTTCTAATAGAAATAAACAAGCGCATAATTTGCTGACTAACCTTAATTGCAATAGAACTGTTCAAGACACTTGATAACATCAAAACTCCATGTTCGGTAAACGCCAGTGGCAAACTGCGTCTTCCACCCCAACCAGTTTCAGTTTGTTTTAAATCAGAAAATTCTTCGTCCGTTAGCTGGAACATAAAATCAACCGGAAAACGATTCGAATTTCGTTTCACTGCCTGATTGAGAACCCTTGTCTCAACTTCATAAAAGTTTGCTAAATCACTATCGAGCATTACTTTTTGCCATCGAATCTGATAAATGCTTTTTAGAATCAGTTCGTCGGGAACCAGAAATACATCATCCATCTTTTTTAGTAGTTATTCTTGACATCACAATTTGTGATCTCAAGGGTAATTATTTTGATTTCTTAACTGAATATAACAAATTATTCTTGATTTTCAATGGTATATGTAACATTAAAAAGTGAAGTTTTCAGTATTTTCACAGCATGAAACAACTACTAAGGGCATTTCTTCTTTTTCTTTGTTTAGCCATCAATCAGGTTGTTTTTAGTCAGGAAAACGTGACATTAAGCGGAACAATTGTGGAAGAAGAGACAGGTGAAACTCAGATTGGCGCAAGCATTTATATTCTTGAATTAAAGAAAGGTGCTGTTTCAAACGAATACGGATTTTATTCTGTCACTGTTCCGGCCGGTGAATACAACATTATTTTCCGTTCAGCCGATTTCCCATCGGATACCGTCCATCTTCTGTTGAGCTCTGATCTGGTTTATGATCATGGCTTTAAACAATCGAAGCACATGCTCGAAGATGTGGTGATTGATGGCAGGATGAATGAAAACGTCAATTCAACGAAAATCGGACAGATCGAACTAGATATTAAACTGGTAAAAAAACTTCCGGCCTTTCTGGGCGAAGTAGATGTGATCAAAACACTGCAGCTGCTTCCCGGTGTTTCTTCGGTAAGTGAAGGCGGACAGGGATTCTACGTACGTGGTGGTTCACCGGACCAAAACCTGGTACTTCTCGACAATACGCAGGTATACAACGCTTCTCACTTATTCGGGTTCTTTTCCGTATTTAACTCAGATGCAATCAAAAATGTCAATTTAATAAAAGGAGGAATGCCAGCAACTTATGGCGGGAGGCTTTCATCTGTACTTGAGGTAAACACCAACAATGGGAATCAAAATAAAATAACGGTAACCGGTGGTTTAGGTTTGATCTCATCCCGATTAACAGTTGAAGGCCCATTGCTCAAAAAACGGGGATCATTCATTGTTTCCGCTCGCAGGACGTATATTGATCTGTTCATGAAAATGCTGATCAAAGATTCATCTCCTTTCAAGGGAACATCTTATTATTTCTATGACTTCAATGCAAAATTTCATTACAAACTCGGGAAGAAAGACGACATTTACCTAAGCGGTTATTACGGAAAAGATCTTTTCGTTTTCGGAAATAAAGAGGACGACTTTAATGTGAAAATGCCCTGGGGAAATGGAATTGCCGCTTTGAAGTGGAACCATCAGTTCTCAAATAAGCTAATCATGAGCACAACAGCTTCTGTAACCGACTACCTGTTCAGTTTTGGTTCGGAACAGGAAGATTTTTTATTCGAATTGAAGTCGGGTATCAGGGACCTGAACGGAAAAGTGAACTTCAGTTATTTCCCTGAAGGAAGACACAGCCTGAAATGGGGGGCCGATTACTGTTTTCACACCTTCACACCTACCAGTGTCAGTGCAAAACAGGAAGATGTTGTATTTGACACGGGGCTTGCGCAGAAACTCTATAGCCATGAATCTGCGGTTTACTTCCAGGACGAGTTTGATCTGAACGAAAAGATCCGTATCAATGCCGGATTACGTTATACAGCTTATCAATTCGTTGGACCCTTTACCCGTTACGTAAAAAACGTTCCCGGAAATCCGGATAGTACGGTTACTTATTCGTCTAACGACATTATTGCGTTTTACCAGGGACTGGAACCACGGATCTCAGCCCGTATACTTACAGGAAAATACAGCAGTATCAAAGCAGGATACATGTACAATAATCAATTTGTGCACTTAACCAGTTTGAGCGCCGTTTCACTTCCTACTGATATTTGGTATCCATCAACGGATCTTGCAAAACCGCAAAAAGGCTACCAGGCATCACTTGGTTATTTCAAAAATCTGGCAAGCGGAAAATGGGAAGGTTCGGTTGAATTGTATTACAAACACATGAAGAATATTGTTGAGTTCAAACAAGGAGCTCTTCCAACAGACAACGTAAACGACAATACAGACAATCTGCTTGTATATGGAGCAGGCTGGAGTTACGGTGCAGAATTTTTCGTTAAACGCAAAGTTGGCAAGTTAACTGGGTGGATAGGTTACACCTGGTCGAAAACAATGCGTTATTTTCGTGATATCCAGGTTACACCTTATCCTGCCAAATACGACCGACGGCATGACCTGACTGTCGTTGGGATATATGAACTAACCGATCGCTGGACATTTAGCTGGTCATTTATTTTTGCAACGGGTAATACATTAACCCTCCCGAACAGCTGGTATTTTCAGGATCAACAACTGCTCTTTAATTACGGAGAGCGCAATTCAACGCGCATGGCTCCCTACCACAGACTAGATATCTCAGCAACATATTACGTAAATCCAATGAAAAAGAAAACTGATTTAGAAGGAAACGAAATCCAGGTAAAACGACGCATTCAGCAAAACTGGAACTTCTCGGTTTACAATGTGTACAATAGGGCAAATCCTTATTTTCTGTACATCGATGACAAAGGAAATTTGCTGCAGAATGATTTCAAGATCAGCGTAAAACAAGTCTCATTATTTCCCATTTTACCAAGTATAACATGGAATTTCGAATTTTAAGCATATTGAGTCTCATTTTGTTTTTAACTTCCTGTGCCAAGGATGTTGAAATCAAACTACCGGAATTTGAGCAAAAACTAGTGATTGACGGTCGTATTGAAACCGGTCAGCCACCGATAGTCTTAATCTCAAAATCTCAGAATATTTATGCCTCCACATCACTGGATGCGTTCTTAAACAGTTTTGAGTCTGGCGCAACCATTACCGTTTCAGACGGTACTACCAGCGTTGTTTTAGACGAAGTTTGTACAGACAATCTCCCTCCCGGAACTGAAGCTATTGCCGCAGATCTGTTCGGTGTTCCTGAAGATGAACTGGCGAATTATCACTTATGCGCCTATACTTCGTTCAATACTGCAATTTGGGGTGAAGTTGGTAAAACATACAGCCTGAAAGTAGAGTTTGAGGGAAAGATCTATACCTCCGTCACAAAAATTGAACAGCCAACAGCTCTCGATTCGGTTTATTGGAAGCCGGATCCTGACCCAGATCCGGGTTATGGCTTTTCATGGGCACGTCTTTCCGATCCGCCCAACCAGTTCGACGCTTATATGTGGGAAGTAAAACGCATCAATATCATAAACGGAGCCCCGCGGGACGCCAACTTCTCGAAAACGTACAGTCCCGTTTTCGACGACGAGTTCATTAACGGTCAAACATTCGATTTCGGGTACGAAAACCCGATGAGCTATTACGACGAATCTGTTCCAGGGAGAAACAAAGGATATTACTACCAGGGAGATTCAGTCGTCATTAAATTGTCAAAGATGTCTGCCGACGTTTATGAATTCTACGAGAAGAAGTATACCCAGCTGCAGACGAATGGGAATCCTTTTGCCAGTCCGATCGTTATTCCGACAAATATTACCGGCGGAGCTTTGGGTATTTGGGCAGGGTTTTCGCCCAGTTTTGATACGCTTTATTGTGTGGAGTGAATTTTGACCACTCTCATAATTTTATAAATTTATAAAATTATGTAGAAAGTCTGTTCCCGTTGATTTTCAGCCGAAAGCAAGATCTCCTGTAAACCTTTACTCATACTACCTCTTTTACTTCGAAATATTTCACCAAACCGAATAATCCAATCCTGATCTCAGGAGTTTCATAATCCA
>CBFGMW010000036.1:0-11263 GCA_965649925.1 uncultured Fluviicola sp. | reverse complement strand
ATACGCTGTTGATGAAGCCTTCACAGAAATGTGCAGCTGAAGAACGAGAACTGCGTCTTCGATTAAAAAGAGGGAAAGCATTATTGGTAAAAGAATTTGCAAAATCGCGCAGCCATATTTCGATTCGGGAATTGCTCGATTCGGATGCCGGGTTGTGGATCCAGGATTTAATTCCGGTCTGGCTTGCAACGCCAACCCAGGTTGCAGATCATTTTCCACTGCGAACTGATTTGTTTGATGTGGTAGTATTCGATGAAGCAAGCCAGATTCCTTTGCCAAATGCGTTCGGAGCGTTGTTTCGTTCAAAACGGGCATTGGTTGCCGGCGATGAACAGCAAATGTCGCCAACTTCTTATTTTGGAAAAAGCTGGAGTGGCCATGATCTGTTGCATCAGGCGCTGTTTTACTTCAAACGGACAAGTTTGAAACACCATTACAGAAGTTCGTATCCGGAGCTAATCTCTTTTTCGAACCGGCATTTTTATGAAAACGAATTAGTTGTTTATCCTTCGCCGGAAAAGAAACAAGTGGTGTTCAGGCATCGCTGCGAAGGAAAATTTATAGATAGAAAAAACACCATCGAAGCCGAAGCAGTAGCCGCGTTCCTGGAAAATTCAGATTGGGAACGAACCATAGGAATAGTTGCTTTTTCCGAAGAACAGTTGAAGGCTGTCTGGAATGCCTGTTCGACAAAAACTCAGGAACGAATTACGAACGGACAGGAAGAAAATACCGTATTCTTTAAAGCGTTGGAACAAGTTCAGGGCGATGAGGCCGATTGCATGATTATTAGTTTGGGCTATGCCCCGAATGAGGAAGATGAATTTCATCTGCGGTTCGGGCCTTTAAATCAGTCCAATGGCTATAAACGGCTGAATGTGCTGCTCACCCGGGCAATTCAGGAAATGCACTTTTTCACTTCTGTCGATTCCGCATCATTTGCTATCTCAGCCAATGAATCGGTTAATTTGCTTCGTAGATTCCTCATGGAGCTGGAGCAGCCGTACAACGAACAAAGCAGCTTTTTTCCGTATCAATTGGAACCTTATGAGCGAAGACATAATCTGGTCCGTTTTCCTTTTATCAGCAGTAACTTACAGAAAGCAGAAGAACTCCTTACGTTTCATAGAGTTATGACTTCACGCGGTTGGATTCTTAACTATCAGAGATAACTCAATGTATTCTTGAAACAAATCCTTTTTTTGTATCTTCCCACCTCCTTATTTAAACTATAGTTATGAAAAGAGCTGCTAGGACCTGGCTTCTACTCTTTGGATTTAGTGCAATTCAATTTTCACTAAGTGCTCAGAATACCGTGGAAATTGTTTCAGGATACCTGAAAAATCATGCTTCCGAGTGGAATTTGACACCAGCTGATGTCAGTAACATTGAAATCGTTTCCGAATCCAGCTCTTTGGCCAGTGGTGTTAAATATGTTTACGTTCGTCAGATCAAAGATCAGATTGCGGTGGTAAATGGTTTAGCGTCTGTAGCAGTAAAAAACAATGCAGTTGTTCATGTTTCTTCCCGATTGGTTTCATTAAACACACAGCAAATAGCAACTCCAACACTTTCTGCAAGCGAAGCTGTGAATGAAGCTTTGGTATCTCTGCAGCTGCCGAAAGCATCTTTAACGGTGATTTCTGAGAACTCAACAGATCACTCGGTGCTTTTTGAAAAAGGAATTATTTCAAATGAAAACATTCCGGCCCGTTTATTTTTAATGAGCCATGAAGGAAAACTTGTATACGTGTGGGATCTGAGTATTTATCCGGTTGGAAGCAGTAATTGGTGGTCGATGCGCATTTCTGCAACTACCGGCGAAGTGCTTTTCAAAAATAACTGGATTTCTTCCTGCTCGTTCGAAACTTGTGATACTGAAAGTCACATGCATGAAACAAATGCTGCGGCACCGTTAGCACCAGCGCCACCTCCGCCTCCGCCTCCCGGACTTGAGCGTTACAATGTTCTGAAACTTCCGATTGAAAGTCCGAATCACGGGAATCGTTCGGTTGTTGTAAATCCTTCTGATCCAACGTATTCTCCTTACGGGTGGCATGACACAAACGGAAATTTGGGTGATGAATTTACCATTTCGCGCGGAAACAATGTGTACGCAACTGAAGACATAGATGACGATAATACTCCCGGATATTCGCCTGATGGCGGGGCTTCACTGAACTTCGATTTTTTTTATGATTCGATAGCAGGTGTGGAAGGAAACCTGGATGCTGTGATTACCAATTTATTCTACATGAATAATATGATGCACGACATCTGGGCATATTATGGTTTTGATGAAGAAAGTGGAAACTTCCAGGAATTCAATTATACAGGTGCTGGTGAAGACAGTGATTACGTGATGGCTGAAGCACAGGATGGAAGCGGAACGGATAACGCAAATTTTGGTACTCCACCTGACGGGAACAATCCGCGTATGCAAATGTACTTGTGGAATTTTAGCGGTTATGTTTCTCTTCTGGACGCGAATGATCCTGATTCGATCTCAGGAAATTATCCTGCGGCTGACGCAAGTTTCGGTCCGCATGTCACACCCGGAAATTCAATAACGGGTGACGTTGTTTTGGTGATTGACGAAGGAACAGATACGTTAGATGCTTGTGATCCGATTGTGAATGGAG
Source organism: uncultured Fluviicola sp. (assembly GCA_965649925.1). Classification (GTDB taxonomy): domain Bacteria; phylum Bacteroidota; class Bacteroidia; order Flavobacteriales_D; family Crocinitomicaceae; genus Fluviicola. The sequence goes on along the minus strand of CBFGMW010000036.1, from coordinate 8,621 downwards.
CAGCTCTGAACGGGAAAATAGCCTTGCTTAAACGCGGAAATTGTCAGAATACAACGAAAGTCCTGGCTTGCCAGAATTATGGAGCAATTGCCGTAATTGTAATGCAGCCGGTGAATACTGATCCGGGTAATTTGCTTGGATCAATGAATGGAATAGATCCTATAACTATTCCAACAATTGTAGTTGGAAAGGGAACGGGTGATTTATTCATTGAAGCACTTGGAAACGGAGAAACGGTAAATGCTACTATAAACGCAACCGGAAGTCCGGATACTTATGATTCTGATTTCGATAATATGGTAATCGCACACGAGTATGGCCATGGGATTTCGAATCGATTGATTGCTGGTTCCGGTAATACGAACTGTTTGTATAACGAAGAACAAATGGGCGAAGGCTGGTCTGATTGGTTTGGTTTGATGCTCACTATCGAACCGGGAGATCAGGGGTCAGATCGTCGTGGAGTTGGAACATACGTCAGTGGTGAACCGGTAACAGGAGTTGGAATCCGCCCGGCAACTTATTCCACCAATTTCTCATTCAATAATTACACTTACGGCAGAACAAACAATGCAGCAGTAACGCAGCCACACGGAATTGGCTTTATCTGGGCAACTATGTTGTGGGACCTGAACTGGGCATTGATTGATGAATATGGATATGATTCGAATCTGAAAACAGGAACCGGCGGTAATAATATTGCTATGTCGCTGGTAATCGAAGGATTGAAACTTACATCATGTTCACCCGGATTTATCGATGGAAGAACGGGTATCCTTGCAGCTGATGAGATTTTATACGGAGGAGAGCATGAGTGTTTGATCTGGAGTGTTTTTGCAAAACGCGGCCTGGGTATTTCTGCCGATCAGGGAGATTCCGATGACCGCTCCGACCAAACTGAAGCTTTTGATATTCCTCTTGGCTGCGGACTTGGAGTAAATGAGCAAAAAATTAGTAGTGTTGCCGTATATCCAAACCCGGGAACGGGCGAAATTACAGTAGATCTGAACGGTTGTAAAAATGCTTCCGCTCTGAAATTGACAGATTTGACCGGAAAACTGGTTTATTCTCAGACTATCCAGGTAGAAACTGAAGTGAAATTAAACTTTAGCAATTTGAACAAAGGCCTGTACTTCTTAACTGTTGAGGACGATTTAGGTTCTCATGTTGTTGAGTGGGTAAAGAATTAGAAGTTCTATTAAAATATTGCAAGTCCTCCCCCTCATTCCCCCTCCAAAGGGGGAGGCTTTTTAAAATCCTCATTATTTTTGAGTTTTTCTTTTGAATTTTGACTTATCAAATGGCGTTTCGCAATTTGCCCCTATCTTTGCGCCCATAAAAGGCAAAAATGATAACAGTAGACAATCTTAAAGTAGAATTTTCCGGAAGAACGTTATTCAGCGATGTTTCATTCGTGATTAACGAAAATGATAAAATTGCCCTCATGGGTAAGAACGGAGCCGGTAAATCTACGTTGCTGAAAATCATTGCCGGAGTGAATAAACCAACCGGTGGTGCTGTAAATACACCTAAAGATGCCGTTATAGCATATTTGCCACAACACTTGCTCACAGAAGATAATTGCACCGTATTCGAAGAAACGAGTAAAGCATTTGCAACTATCTTTTCTATGCGCGATGAAATTGAAGATATCAATAAGCAGTTAACAGAACGTACTGATTACGATTCTGATGAATACATGAAACTAATCGAACGTGTATCTGAAGTCAGTGAGAAATTCTACTCCATTGAGGAAATCAATTACGATGGCGAAGTAGAGAAGGTTCTGAAGGGAATGGGATTTGAGCGCGAAGATTTCACTCGTCCAACTTCCGAATTCAGTGGTGGATGGCGTATGCGGATAGAACTTGCGAAGATTCTTTTGCAAAAGCCCGATTTGATCTTGCTGGATGAGCCTACGAACCACATGGATATCGAATCGATTCAATGGCTGGAGGACTTTTTGGTGAACAGTGCTAAGGCAGTTATCGTAATTTCCCATGACCGTGCGTTTGTTGATGCAATTACAACGCGCACAATTGAAGTTACAATGGGAAGAATTTACGACTACAAAGCTAGTTATTCTCATTACCTGGAATTGCGTAAAGACCGACGTGCACAACAACAAAAGCAATTCGAGGAGCAGCAAAAATTCATTTCTGAGACAACTGACTTTATCGAACGCTTCAAAGGAACTTACTCGAAGACATTACAGGTTCAGTCGCGAGTTAAAATGCTGGAGAAACTGGAAATTATTGAAGTGGATGAGATAGATAATTCAGCCTTGCGTTTGAAGTTTCCACCAGCACCGCGTTCGGGATCTTATCCGGTAGTTATAACCGATGTGACTAAGAAATATGGAGATCACACTGTATTCGGAGATGTCAATGTTACGATTGAGCGCGGTGATAAGGTTGCATTTATCGGAAGAAACGGGGAAGGTAAATCAACCCTGGTGAAAGCGATTATGAAGGAATTAGAAGTGAACGGAACTGTTGAATTAGGACATAATACGCAAATCGGGTATTTCGCACAGAATCAAGCCTCGCTTTTAGATGAAGAATCAACCATCTTCGAAACAATTGACCGTATTGCTGAAGGCGATGTTCGGACTAAAGTGAAAGACATTCTGGGGGCGTTTATGTTCGGGGGCGAAACTTCAGCCAAGAAAGTGAAAGTGCTTTCGGGAGGTGAAAAAACGCGTCTGGCGCTAATCAAATTGTTATTGGAACCGGTTAATTTGCTGATTCTGGATGAGCCTACGAATCACCTCGATATGAAGACTAAGGATATTATTAAAGATGCATTGAAGGCGTTTGACGGAACGCTGATCCTCGTTTCTCATGATCGTGATTTCCTAGACGGATTAGTTACCAAAGTCTTTGAATTCGGCAATAAACGTGTGAAAACCCATTTCGAGACCATTGGTGAATTCCTGGCGAATAAGAAAATGGATAATTTGAAGGAGATTGAACGGAAAGCTAATTAATAATGGTTTCAATCATCTCTAAATACTTCAACACTCCAAGCCCAAGATTTGATAACTTAAACAGGTAAGGAGCGTGTCAACTGAACCGCAAAGAAAGACATTCGCAGAGATTTGATTAGTTGTCAGCATTGCTGACAATTTATCTTGGCGTTCTTGTTTTCTTAGTGTTTAGATCGGGTTCTTTTTGAAAATCATGTGATAAGCAGTCAAAGGAACAGTGTAAACCGGGTTGAAAATCTTAGCGCTCTTTGCTTCTTAGCGTTTTTACTTAAATCCAGATTTATCGATTAGCACATGATTCTGGGAGTTAGATTATTTAGTTGATAACCGTAGCAATTACTTCTAAACTCTTCAAAGCTCTCCATCCCGCTATCTGGTAGCTCAAATAAGCGATGAAAGCATCAATGGCAAGTAATCGGTCTGATTTGCTGATTTCCAACGAAAGAAATTCATTTTTTTCCATTTCCATTGCATGCATACAGCATTCGATTCCACCGCTTTTGTGGTAAAAAGGATGAGTTGGTTCAAGTGTTGTAAATACTCCCCGTTTGAAATCGAGGATGGTTGAATGTGCAGTGGATTCCGGTTCGGGAGTAATTCCTGATTGCCGGATGCATTCGGCGAGAAACCACACAGGATAGGCACTCAGCTCTTTCGTCGCATTCAGCCAGGCCAGTTCATCGAAGAGTTTTTTTGTCAGTTCCTGGTTCGGCTGGTCCTGGTGCACAATATTTGAGATTACTTCTGCCATAAAGAAGCAAACACACGATTTCACCGGATCGGAAGATAAGTTCGGAATAGGGAATAGAGTTGTCCAATCACTGATTTTGCCCAATTCACTGTCGGCTCGTTTGTAATAAGTTATTTCAACCGGCTGCATGGGAAGAACAACAACGCCTTTTTTCTTTTTAGCACCTTGAAAAAGAAATGATTGCAGACCGTTGTTTTTAGTTAAAACGCGAATCACCAGGCTCGATTCGGAATAATTGATTTTGCTTAATACAATTCCTTCATCTACTTGTTTCATCGAATAACAGTCACTTTGCCAACTTTTTTGTTTTTACCTGTATTGGTGGCTGTCCAGATCATATAAACACCGCTTGCAACATCGTCTCCGGAAAGTGTTTTTCCGTTCCAGGTGGCGGTTCCTCCGTTTGAAGTGGTTTGATAAACAAGATTCCCTGCAATATCTGTGATCTTTACATCGCTGTCGTAACGAATTCCCTGGATCGTGATCGGACCTGTATATTCGGGTTTTACCGGATTCGGGAAAACGGTTGTTGTGGCGTAGTCAGGATCTTCATAACTCGCATCAGTTCTGAGAGAAACCAAACCAAGATCTGTAACAATGAACAATTCGCCCGATTTCTGGTTGAATTCCATGTCAAGAATATTGTTTGAGATCAGCGGACTGTTTTCTTTGGTATAAGTAGTAATGACTTCCTGTCCGTCGGCTGTTAACAGAAAGATTCCGGCACTGCTTGTAGCAATCCATTTGCGATTACCGCCGTCAATTTCAATATCGCTGATAGGAGTGTCGCCCAGGAGCTCTTCTACGTTCCCTTCATAATTAACTAAAAGTCGGCTTGCATCAATTACCCCCGAAGCACTGAATAATCCCTCGCTGCTGTACAGAACTACAAAACCGTTTTCGGTTCCAATCCAAATTTCATTGTCAAAATCGCAGGCAATGGCGGTAACATTATCAGAAGGCAGGTTTCCGTTTCCTTCACCGGTTTCTAAAATCTTATAGATATCATCGGTTGAAACACCTGGTGTTCCGTTGTCGTAGTAACCAACCAAACCAACTCCGTAAACACCGAACCACTTATTGTTATTGTAGTCTATAGCCAGTTTGGTAGTGAATTTTGATTTGGTACTCGACCCGGTATCGAATGTTTTCCAGGTTCCGTCAGCTAAAAGCACTTTTAATGGTTCGTTGGTATAACCATTTGCAACCCAAAGATTACCGAACTCATCGTATTCCATTGCACTGATACACACGTAGCCGTTTCCAAGATTGGTGTTCTCTAATCCGGAATTGGTTCCGGTATAAACTGCCGTTACATCGGCTCCGTTGACAACGCTCACGCCGTCAATTGCGTAACTTCCCAGTGCGAGTTGTTCCCTGTTCAGCGGGTTAATTGAAGCAGAACTGATATCCCAAACGTATCCGTTGCTCCAGGCAGGTTGATTTCCCTGATCATACAATTTCCACGATTCGTTTTCAAAAGTATACGCCCCGCTTCGTTTATATACAAAACCTGTTCGATTCAAAATCCCGGATGTTACAACCAGTTTGTCTTCAAAAGAGTTGAGTGAAAAGAAATCGTTTTTTGGCGGGCCGTTGGTTGAAATGAAAGTGTAGTCGTATTGATGAGCAAACCGCACCAAACCGTAACTATTATCTGCCACCCAGTATGTTCCGTTGACCTTGCAGATTGCTCTTGGCAGACCATAAGCCTGATTGTATTGAAAAACAGAGAATATATTGTTCGAGTTGTCATCGTAAATGACTAATCCGAAATCGAGTGTTACTGCAAACTGTTCGTTGAGAATTCTAAAATCGAGAATTTCCAGATCGTAATCATCTCCTAACTGTAAAATCAGCCCGCTGTTTGTCATGCGGAAGATCGAATCGGCTCCGTAACCATCTTTCTTATAAAGCACGTGAAGTTCGTCTTGCTGAACGCCCAGTTTGGAATAAATCCCGTTAGTTGGCGAAGGAATCCTGTTTTCTACACTCCACTGTGCTGCATCTGCAAGAAAGCTGTTGCTTAGGGCACCTTTGTAACAAGTTGTTTCTGTAAGCGCAAAAATAGTATCGTGCATCACAGAAGCATCAATGATCGGTTCTGCGCTTGATCCGGGATAATAAGTGTCTTTGATTTCATGTTTGATCGGGTCGAGGACTACCAATCCGAAACCAGTGCTCACGTATATGATATTTCCATGGGCATCCAATCCGTTAATGCGTTTGGATCCGAGAACTGATGAGAGATAGATTCCCGGAACATTTACAATGCCGCCTCCACTTACAATCTGATCGATATTTCCGTTTTCATAACCGACAATAAAGCTGTTCGACGGTGCATGAAATATAATGCAGCTGACATTTATATCAGAAAGGCCGTTCATATTGTTGTATTCATGATATTCACCGGCTGCCACATCATAGGAGATAACCCCGTTGTTTAATGCTGCTATGACCAAACCGTTTCCTGAAGCAATATCTATTGCTTTTGAATTCGGAATGTGCATACGCCATTGCCCCATGCCAATCTGAGCGATGGAGCTAAAAGAAAACCCTGATAACAGGAGAAAAGTAAAAAGAAGAGATCGCAACATGAATGTTAAAAGTTAAGCAAATAACGTGCTTTCGTCAAAAATATTTGAAAAGGCTGGAAAATGCTAGTTTATGAGTGGATTTCTTTTAGTTAAACTTCTATATTTGTATCTGGTAAAAAAACGGCTCCGTAGCTCAGCTGTATAGAGCACTGGATTTCGGCTCCAGCGGTCGGGAGTTAGAATCTCTCCGGGGTCACACAAGCGGGGATAGCATCAAATTTGATACTATCCCCGTTTTTCTTTCCCTTTATAACGCCCTCCAAATGCGGGATTGGTTGAAAATAAGAATTCACTCGAGGGGTTAGAACTCTATCGTTTTTTCGATCATAGATGATTCCGTCAGGGAATACAATATTTTGAAAAATCATTCTATCACCAATCGAAGCGTTTTCCCACCATACTAAGGGTTTCTGACAATATTTGACTACCAATTTTAAACACTTTTCGAGGTTAGAACTCCCGCGCTTGATTTGTATCAGTAAATTCTCCACTTTGTTCATTTCATCGCTGAATTTATCTTTGAATTTGTCAAACATCGGTCTATCAATTACGCCCGTTACCAACTTCTCTTCTGCAGATTCTATCTTATTTTTCAGTTCCGAAATCTTCGAATTGTACAGTTTTTGATTTTCATTTATTTCTTCAAAGAACACGCCGTACATTGATGCAATACCAAGTTGGATAAGTTCCGTTTGTTGTGGATTTACTTCAAACTCTGAAATCAGCGTTTTAAAGTGGTCGTGAAGCTGTTTTGCACTCTTGTTGGTGTTACACCCTTTTGTTCTGCATTTGTAATACCATAGATTCTTTTTACGGACAATATAACCTGTCATTGGTGCATTGCATTCAGAACAATGAGAAAAGCGTTTTAGGGGCAAATTTTCGTCCTCTGCTTTGTGTGAAACGGGATGTGTTCGATTGTCAGCAACGATATTGTTAACCTTTAGGAAGATTTCCCGTGAAATCATTGGTTCGTGTTTTCCTTCAATCACTTTGTTTGGAACTAGCTTTGAAACCATGATTCCGCAATAGTATGGGTTCGCCAGAATTTCGCACAATCGTCGGTCGTCCAGTTTCAAACCAAGAGCGTTCAACCGTTGAATAATTTCGCAGTTGCGCATTTGTTTATCTGCTTTCCAAATGAATGCTTTACGCAATAACTTCCCTTCGTCGTTAAGTACAATTTTTTGGTCAACCGCTTTTGAACCTTTGTTCAAGTTCACGTACCCTTTTGGAATGGAATAAGGGGTGTAACCCTTTTCAACCAGTTCACGCATTCCGCTAACTGTTTTATCCTTTCTCATTTGGTTATCCAAATGACCGAATAGAAGCATAATGTTTCGTTGAAATTCTCCTGTAATGGTACTAGGGTCAATTCCCTGTGAAACAGAAAGCGTAGTTACTTTGTATTGCTTCTGTAAATCTTGTGCAATCTTCATTCCGTCCGCTCCTGTTCGGGAAAAGCGTTCGTAGCTGTAAACGAGTATGTAATTCACCCGTTTGTTTCGTTTTACAAATGTTAGCATTCGGTTGAACTCCTTTCTATCATCCGTTTTTGCGGATTCATGCGTTCCACCAAAGTATTCAACTACGCTATATCCATTCGCAGTTGCGTATTCCTCGCATCGTTTGCGCTGTGATTCCAAACTGGTGTTATCCTCCTGTGATGAATGCGAAACACGGGTATAAATTACCGCAGTTTTTGCAAGTTGTGAGTTATCAATTTCTTTTGGTGCGAAGTGTTTAAACACGCTTAAATTATCCATGATTCAAGTTATTAGAATTTGTAATTGTTTCCAGTAGAGCCAAGCTAATTGCTTCAATATTTGCAATCAACTTTTCATACTGTGCTTTAGTTATGTTTTTATATGCGGGAAGTTTCGAAACATATTGAAACGAAAGTTTTTCCCGTAGCTTCTCTTTCGCAAGTTCAATGCGATGTTTAGAAAATGATTCCATGGGAATAACTTTTAGCGTTAATCCCCTTTTTAGAACCCGTACAAGCGTTGTTTTTACTTGTACCACATACGTTGTATTTACGAGCATTTGAGCGTTTTAAATACAGTTTTACTGCTGTTTTCATTACAATGAAAGTGAAGTTTTCGAACTCCGACCCACCCCAAGCGTGTGAAAAAATCATAAAAACGCTGAAATCCTTTATTAATAAGTGTTTCAGCGTTCTTGATTTAGGGTGGTGGTGTTACTTTTTCTTTTGGTTTAATCCTGATACTACATTGATCTTTGTGAATGGACTGATCTTTCCACTACTAACGCAGATGTTTCG
>CBFGMW010000035.1:0-11281 GCA_965649925.1 uncultured Fluviicola sp. | reverse complement strand
AGTTGGTTTCTTTAATGGGAATGATGTCCTGAATAAATGTAGCGCCATGCTTCTCTCCATTCAAATACTCGGATTCCTGCTTTAGCATTCCGTTTGGATAGTACCAGCGCACTGTTCCGTTAACTGTGTTGTTCAATATCGGAATCACAGCATTTACAACATCTTGCTTGAATTTCAGGGTGTCTTTATCCAAATATGGAACCTGGTGATAGTAGAATAAATAAGTTCCATCTGCAAGTGAATCGAGAATTGGCGGAACTTCTTCATTATAACTATAGGTCCAGTAAGTTCCATCGAAACGAATGTTGTCATAAGCAGACATGCTAATTTCATTACTGTTTTTTACCGTTTCCAATTGCCTGGTATCCGGATTTTTCACTGAAATGTACGGTATATGAGAATAGTTGTAATTATCGACACCATTTCTTGATTGCGGAAACACTGAATAGTTTTTACGAGAAAGATCCAAGGTGTCATCTCTGAATTGAGCAACAACAACAAATGGCAATGAGAAGGCAAAAAGTACAAGAATTTTCATCAGCGGGCTTCTTCGGAGGTTCGATTAATAAATAACGACCTAAAAATAGTTACAATTCCCGGGATGTTGAATTACTTGATCTGAATTCCGCGTGATGAAATTAAAGCGCTTGAACTTCCTTTGAATCTGTCTAATGAAAAAGTGAAAGTAGAACCAATTCCAACGGTGCTGCGAACGGAAATACTTTGATTGTGAGAATCGAGAATGTGTTTTACAATTGAAAGTCCAAGCCCTGAACCGCCTTCGTTCCTGTTCCGGCTTTTCTCTACGCGGTAAAAGCGTTCGAAGAGGCGAGGGAAGTGTTTTGGTTCTATTCCCGGGCCATTATCCGAGATTTCAATAGAAACCAGATCGTCAACAATGAAGAAACGAATAATTGTTTCACCGCCTTCTTTTCCGTAGGAAATTGAGTTCGACAAAATGTTCGTGAATACCTGGGCAATTCGTCCCCGATCTGCCTTTACCATGGCTTCTTTTGCGCTTTCTTTGGAAAAACGAAGTGAAATAGACTTTTCTTCGGCTTTCAGCTCCAGACTTTCCATTACTTCTTTGGCTAGTTCACGAATATCGAACGGGCGCATTTCAAGTTTCAGATCATTTACTTCGAGTTTGGTCAATGTATCCAGATCTTCCAAAATATGAGTCATTCGGTCAATCGCTTTTGCTGCTCTTTCCAAAAATATCCGGTTTACTTTGTCGTCTTCCAATCCGCCCTCCAACAGCGTTAAAACATAGCCCTGAATAGAGAAAACGGGTGTTTTTAACTCGTGTGCCAGGTTGCCTAGGAACTCGCGTCGAAACTTATCCTGTTCTTTTAGTGCAATGATCTCGGTTTGTTTTTGCTCAGCCCATTCTTTTGTCTCTTCCTGCGCTGCGCCAATCACATCTTTTCGCATCGACATTTCGAAGGGAATCTCAACATTCATTTTCCCCTTTCTAATCGAGCGATACAGCACACTTAATCGTTCATGAATAAATTTCTTGACGAAGAAATAGAAAACAGTAAACGTGAAGAGAAAAATGGCCACTGGAATTGCTAAAGCCGGAAAAATCGGGACGTTATAAAAAAGCTCCAGTGATAAAACCAAAAGAAGCGTGAAAGCACCGATAAGGGAACTTCCAATGAGAACTAAAACGAGAGGTTTGCTGTTTTTCACTTTTCTGTAAACGTATATCCAACGCCTTTAATAGTACGAATATACGATTCTCCTAACTTTTCACGCAATTTGCGGATATGAACGTCAATGGTTCTTTCTCCAACAATGGTTTCATCGCCCCATACGGTTGACAGAATTTGCTCACGGGTGAACACCTTTCCCGGCCGTGAGGCTAAGAGCTCGAGCAATTCGAATTCTTTTTTCGGCAATTGAAGTTCAGTATCGTGTGCATAAACCAGGAATTTTTCTCTGTTTACAACCAATGATGAAGTAGTGATTTCCTGTGCCTGACCTGTAGCTCTTCCTGCTCTTCTCAGTAATGCTTCCACTTTTGAAACCAATAAACGCGGACGAATAGGTTTGGTGATGTAATCGTCTGCTCCGGCTTCAAACCCGGCTACTTGCGAGTAATCTTCTGCTCTGGACGTTAAAAAGGCAATTAATGGTGAATTCAGCTGTAAATCCTGTCGAATCATCTGGCACGCTTCAATTCCGTCCATTCGCGGCATCATGACATCCATTAAGATTAAATCGGGAGAAACTTTTTGTGCCATTTCCACACCCTCTAGCCCGTCATTTGCTGTGAAGACTTTATACCCCTCTTTTTCCAAATTGTATTGTAAGAATTCGAGAATATCTCTTTCGTCATCTACCAACAATATGGTTTGCACTTTAGTTGTTTGCATCCTGTTTTATTTACAGGTCAAAGGTATTTGCGCCAGTTTCCTTAAAGTTTAGAGTTGAGTTATGTTAAGGTTAATAAAGACAGGTCAGTGTTATCGAATCATTAAGGCTTGAGCTATTAATGGAGCAGCTGTAAGTTATCGGGACGTCGGGATTTCCTGCTAATTATTGCATTTATAGCCGATAAGTAGTTACGCTTTTGCTTTTTAGCTGCCGGGACTAAAATCAATCGCATATAAGATCACGCATGCAATTAACGCAACTAGAATGAATACCGTGAGGATTAAGATGATCTTTGATATTTTGTCGAACATTTACGTTTTTCTTTTCTGCTTCTTAGCTGCCGGAAATAAAATGTTGTTCAGGATCAATCGATATCCCGGAGAATTCGGATGTAAGTTCAAGTCTGTAGGCGGATCACCAACTTTATGCTGATAATCTTCCGGGTCGTGGCCGCCATAGAAAGTCCACGTTCCCTGGCCGTATTCGCCATGCAGGTAACGCACCGTATTGATAGATTTTGTTTCACCAAGAATTAAGACATTCGATTTGATCAGGTCTTTTTTGAAATCGGTAGTTTGTCCCATGAAGCCATTGATCTCGTCCGTATGACATTGAGTAAGCATGGTTGGTACCACATCCCATTTGGCAGAAAAATCAAACAAAGTGAATTTATCCTGGCTTTCGCCCTGAATATGGAGGTTTGTACCGTCAATATCGGAATATTCATAGGTTAACGGATCCTGTACCAATTGGAAATTCTCGAATGCAAGTGTGTAGCCGTAATTCAGTTTTTTCTGACAATTCGGGTCTCTCGGATCATGATCATACATGGTTTCACAGATGTCTGTTTCCTGGGCAGCCATAGCAATGACGAAACTATCGGTTCCGCTGCACATGGTGAAAAGAAAACCGCCTCCTACAACAAAGTTCTTGATGTTTTGGGCTACTGCTAATTTTAATTCCGAAACTTTATTGAAGCCTAAGTTTGCCGCATCCTTTTCTGCGTCTGCAACCTGATTTTTATACCATGTTTCATTGTGGAACGAGTTGTAGAATTTTCCGTATTGTCCTGTGAAATCTTCGTGATGTAAATGAAGCCAGTCGTATTTGGGGAGAATTCCGTTTACAATTGCTGAATCGTAGATTTTATCATAAGGAATTTCTGCATATTCCAGGACCATGGTTACGGCATCATCCCATGGAAGCGCGCTGTACGGCGTATAAACTGCAATCTTCGGTGCTTTTTCCAGTTGAACAATTTCCATATTTACTTCCGGATTCGAAATTTCTGTCCGAATGGCATTCATTTGTCCGTCGGTTACAATTTCGTAGCTTACCCCTCGAATAATTAATTCTTCTTCAATAGTTGATAAATGTGGGAAAAGGAATGATCCGCCACGGTAATTGAGCAGCCATTCCATGGTTACTTCGTTGTTCAGAACCCAATAGGAAATTCCGTATGCCTTCAGATGATTCACCTGTTTTTCATCCATCGGAACTAAAATTGAAGTTGCCTTAGCAGCTGATGCTGAGATCAGGAAAATGGCAAGGATGAGTGTTTTTAAGTGTTTCATTTTAACTAAAGTAAGAAATCTCTTTGTTTCAACGTCTCTTGATTATCAATGTTGTGCTTTTTTAAGTAATTGAGGATTCAGGCTTCCCTCAAGTGGAGAAATCCGTTTCATTGTAAAGTTCTCAAAATGGCACATCCGAATTCTCGTTAAAATCAACATCCGGAATGTTATCCATGGAGCTTCTAAATGTTTTTGCAGGAGTATCGAATGAAGCATTACGTGTCATTCCGGAATTCAGGCTTGTCGGATTAAAATCTTCATTGAAATTAGTTTCGTCTTCGAAGTTCTCAAAGCGTGCAAATTGTCCAACGAAACGCATACGAACCGTTTCCAAAGCACCATTTCTGTGTTTCGCAATAATGACTTCACCAACTCCTTGGTTCGAAGAGCCATCTTCCGCTTCCATCAAACCGTAATATTCCGGGCGGTACAAGAAACTCACGATATCGGCATCCTGCTCAATAGCTCCAGATTCACGAAGATCTGACAGAACCGGACGTTTGTCACCACCACGGGTTTCAACCGAACGACTCAGCTGTGAAAGCGCTATGATCGGAATATTTAACTCCTTTGCAATTTCCTTGATCGAACGTGAAATGGTTGAAATTTCCTGCTCGCGGTTTCCGCCTTTGCTGCTTCCTGCCGACATCAACTGCAGGTAATCAATGATGACCATTTGAATGTCATACTGCAATTTTAAGCGGCGGCATTTTGCACGCAAGTCGAAAACACTCAATCCGGGAGTATCATCAATAAAAATAGGAGCTTTCGCTAATTTCTCTACGCGTGAATGCAATTGGTGAAATTCGTGATCTGCCAATTGTCCTTTACGCAGTTTTTCGGCAGAAATCCTGCTTTCGCTGGCAATCAAACGTTTTACAAGCTGTACTGCTGACATCTCCAGAGAGAATACTGCAACTCCCATGTTGAAATCTACTGCCGTATTGCGGGCCATGGAAAGCACAAAAGCTGTTTTTCCCATTGCCGGACGTGCTGCAATTACAATCATATCTGATTTTTGCCAACCTGAAGTTACCTCGTCCAGTTTCCGGAAACCTGTTGGTACACCGGAGAGTCCGTCACTGTTTTTAGCTGCAGCTTCAATCTCGCGAATAGCTTCAGTAACCACGGTACTCATGGTGTTCACACTTTTCTTCATGTTGTTTTCTGCAATCCCGAACAATTGCCCTTCGGCTTTATTCAACAAGTCAAAAACATCAGTTGTTTCGTCATACGCGTCTTTCAGCGTTTCAGCACACATGCGAATGATTTCGCGCTGAATGTATTTCTGAGCAATAATCCGAGCATGGTATTCAATGTGGGCAGAAGAGGCAACACGCTGTGTAAGGGAAGAAATATACACCACATTACCGGCGGCTTCCAATTCACCTTTTTCCTTTAAGCGCTGGGTTACCGTTAATAAATCGATAGGATTGGAAGTTCCGAAAAGATCCCGGATCGCTGCAAAAATGTATTGGTGTTTCGGATCGTAGAATGAATCGGCAGAAAGAATGTCAATTGTATCTGTAACGGCATGCTTATCAAGCATCATTGCTCCTAAAACGGCTTGTTCCATATCCACAGCTTGCGGCGGAACTTTGCCCATTTCGGTTGCTAAGGGTAAAATTGAATTTTTCGTGCGCACACCAACTCTGCGGCTCGGGGTATTTTCTTCCATGAAACAAAGATAGTGAAAGCCTGCTCTGATATAATGGAGTTTGTTAGTATTTAGTTACGAATACTTTGCTAACACGAAATCAACAATCCCGAATAGTGGCTATTTTTGCCAGCGTTTAAAGAAATTCAGGGCATGAGTGTGTATTTTGTGGACAAAGTTTTTCAGTCCGTTGAGTGGGCTGACGGAGACTTGACAAAAGGAGATTACGAGAAATGTGTTTTTGATTCCTGTGATCTGTCGAATGGGGATTTTTCAGATTTTAAGTTCATTGACTGTGAATTCAGGGATTGTAATTTGAGTTTGGTGAAACTTCGGAATACGGCTTTTAGAAATGTGATTTTTGAAGATTGTAAAATGCTCGGATTATTATTTGAAAATGCGAATCCATTTGGTTTCGAAGTCGGTTTTCAGCGTTGTACTCTGAATCATTCCTCGTTTTATAAAATGAAAATGAAACAGGCGAAATTACTTCAATGCTCTTTAACGGAAGTTGATTTTACAGAGTGTGATCTTTCAGCAGCCTCGTTTGAGGCATCTGAACTGAACGGAGCAAAATTTGAACGATCTGTTTTAGAAAAAGCAGATTTTCGCTCAGCAACCGGTTTTGCTATCAATCCGGAATTAAATAAACTGAAAAAGGCCAGGTTTTCTGCGAACGGTTTGGCTGGCTTGCTGGTTCACACGGGAATTGTGGTAGCTGATTAAAAAAGGAAAAGGCACTCAGTTTCCCTTGTGCCTAATCCTCTCCGCCCGAAGGCGGATCACCACATTTCACCTACACCTAAAACTTAAAAACGGTAACCAACTGCTAGCTGCAGCCATTGATTTCGGTAACGTGGACTTGAAGAAGTTCCGTCTCCATGGTTTGTTTGGAAGTCCCAGCCAAAACGTGGGGCAATTACGAAATTACTAAGGTTAATATCGGCACCTATCGTTCCTCCCAAAGTGTTTTTTCTCAAATTCTGATTGTCAAATTCCGTTTGTTCTTCCTGTGTAAATGAATTTGACTGAACAACATCGGTTTGACGTGTCAGGAATGAATATGTTGGTCCGCCCAGGAATGTAATAAACGGGCTTGGTTTAAACTGAATCATAATCGGAACATCAATGTATTCTGATGTTCGTGTGTAAGAATATCTTGTCCCGAAAACGGACCCGGTTCCCTGATATCCTTTTTGAGAATATAAAACCTCCGGTTGAATTCCTAAATAAGTCCCGATTGGAATAGATAAAAAGACACCACCCGCAAAACCATTCTTAGAATCGGCAGTGAAATCTTGTCCTTCTTCATCCCAAACATTTGAATTGTTTATACCTGCTTTAATACCGAATTTTAATTGATCTCTTGAGTCATCCTGTGCTGCTACATTCAATCCGAACATAAATAAGCCTGCGCTGAGCAATAAAATTTTCGTTTTCATGATCATCGTTTTTAAAGTTCATGTAGGCTCAGGCGAATAGTATTCCTTTGTGCCAGAACCAAGTCTTAAAAAAACCTAAACATCAATGAAAACGGGGATTCAGGGGAAGATTGTCGGTCAGGCACCTTTATTTCCAATAGAACCAGTGTTTTCAAAATGAAAAATCGCTTTTCAAAATGAAATGTTTGAATGTAATTTGCTGTAAATTGTAATAATTCGCTTTTCCGAATTTTAAAATGATTAACTTTCACCTTACCATTTTACTGCTACAAATGACCCGGATAATTAGTGTTCTGTTCTTCTTTTTTTTGAGTAGTCTATCATTTTCTCAATCTGCAGATATACGTAAGCTGGAAGAATTGAAAAATAAGATCAGACAGGCTACTTATTATGATAGTGAAGCTGTATTCCGTTTGGGGAAAGAATGCATCAGTCTTGCGCGTAAACTAAAGAAGGAAAAGGAGGTTGGGCTCGTTTATCAGTATTACGGCAATTTCAGCTATTATTCAAATAATATAGAAGACGCAAAGAAGTATTATAAAAAGAGTATTGACATTGCGAATAAGACCAACGATCAGAAACTTAAGAACTCAACTGAAATACGCCTGGTTTTCATTGCCCTTGATTCAGATGTTTTGAAAGCTGAAGCCGGATTTCGAAAACTGCTCGCTGAAGCCAAACGAAAAGGCTTTATCGAGAACCAGATTGAAATCTACAATGGGTTGGGGATTATGTATGAAATGCGCTTGCAGGATGACAAGGCTGTTGAGAGTTATCTGATCGGGTTGCGAATTTCAGAAAAACACCACAAAAACTATTCTACCAGTTATCTGTTAAACAACCTGGGCTTACTGAAATTGGAGAATAAACAATATAATTCTGCCAAAGCCGATTTGGAACGCGCCCTTTTGCTGGCAACAAAGTCAAATGAAACCCGTTTGCGCTTCAATATTCTGAATAACCTCGGATTGGCAAATAAAAAAACCGGTGATTTAAAGGCTTCCGTTCAACATTATAAGCAAACCGTAGCTGATGCAAAGAAAATCGGTTTTCCTACGGCTATTGTAACCGCTTACATTAATCTGAGCTCGTCGTATTTAGATAATAATCAGGTTGCTGAGGCTTCAAAAGCAGTTGACTCTGCCCTGGTGATGTTGAACGAAAACATGGATCATAATTTTCTGATTTCGGGACAAATTATCAAGGGATTGGTATCGGTTGAACAAAAGCGCTTCGAAATAGCAGCTGATTGTATTGCTAAGGCAAAGAAAATGCTGAAGAATTATCAGGACCCAAGTTTGGGAATGGAACTATTGAACCTGCAGGCAAAACTGGCCGAGGCACAGGGGAATTTTCAGCTGGCGTACCAATTCGAACAGAAATTTCATGCGCTTTCAGACAGCATTCGCGAAGTTTCCAGTGAAAGAGAGTTGACAAGGCATCAAACCATTTACGGGAAAGAACGAATGGAAAATGAGCTTACAAACCTGAATCAGAAAAATAAGATCCTGAAAACGGAAAGCGAGTTGAAATCTGTTACTACACGATTTATTGTGATATTATTTGTTGGTTTGGTAGTGCTTATTTGTGGGCTGATCTACATTTATTCGGTGCGCAGATCCCGTAAAATGAAGGCGCTCTTTTCGCAAAAATTAATCGAACAAATAGATGATGAACGTTCAAGAATATCTAAAGATCTTCACGATGATATAGGGCAGAGTTTGGCTGTAGTTAAATCGAAACTCAATCTGTATTCAACCGGGAAAATTGCCAAAATCGATGGAATTGATGCGGAAATAGGGGAGATACTGGAACAAACAAGACATTTGAGTCATCAGCTTCATCCGACAGCGCTTGAAAAAATTGGACTGGAACGTTCGTTAAACGCGTTGATAGAGAAAGCACAGAACGGAACTAATCTGGTATGTAGCTTCGAATTCGAATTAGATGCCGCAAAGCTTTCACTTGAATCTAATTCTCAAATCTATAGAATTATTCAGGAATGTATTGCCAATACTATTAAACATGCCCAGGCTACTGCGCTGAAGGTTTCTTGTCTGCAAGGAAACAATGAAGTTGTGATTGAATATCGGGATAACGGGATTGGCTTTTCGGAAGCGAATAACAAGTTTGGGCTGGGGCTGCTTACGATGAGAGAACGGGCTTCGATTATCGGTGGAAAACTCGAGATCAAAACCGGTTTGAATAAAGGCGTATTAATTTCAATAAGCATTTAGTAATGAGAATAATTGTTGCCGACGACCATCCGATTTTTCGCAGTGGCTTGACATTCTTGCTGGAGTCTTCGTTTCAGGAGGTGGAGATACGGTCGTTTGAAAACGGATCCCAAGTGCTTGATACTATTGCTCTTTTTAAGCCGGATGTAGTTCTTCTTGATATAGACATGCCGGTGAAGAACGGTTTGGACACTTGTGCAGAGATAAAAAAATACTATCCGGATCTGGCTGTGATCATGCTTTCTATTCATAAAACGCATGATATGGTGAAGCTTGCCTTTTTTACGGGCGCCAGCGGATATTTAATCAAGGATAATACGTCTGAAGAAATAGTTGAGTGCATTAACCGCGTTCTTTCAGGAAAGACCTATTTGCCTCAGATTCTTAGGGACCCACTGGAAAAAAACCACCCCGATGCTTCTTCTAAAGTATTGTCGGAAGAAATTGCATCTTTAACACCAACAGAGTTAAAAGTATTGAAACTCGTTAGTCAGAAATATTCCAGTAAGGAAATTGCAAACTTGCTTTTTGTGTCTACCAAGTCTGTAGAAAATTATCGCTCAAGAATTTGCAAGAAATTAAATCTTGATCCGAGAAACAACAATTTACTGCTCTGGGTGATTGAGAATAAATTTTTGCTTGAATCGGATCAGTTTAATTAGTCAACCAATTCCCGATGAAGGGAATAAAAAAAGAGATTTCGTTTCGGAAACCCCTTTTAATCAATCCGTGTGTAGCGGTTCATACTTAGTAGTAGTAAGTAATTTTTTTATCTAATAGAAACATTCTTTTGTCAGTGCCTTTTATTCTCGTTGGGCATCGTCCCCTGTTCTCCTCCTAATCACTAAAGAGGACGATGCTTGCAACAAGTTACTCTGATGTTTTACGAAGCCACTTGCTGAAACTATATCCATAACTACAGCAAATGAAAAAGTTAGTAGTAGTAGCTTATTCGTTTTATATCAGTTTTTAAGTTCATTACACTTAACACAAGACAAATCTATATGAGCAAACTCATTTAAGATAGAGGGCTACCCCCTCAATATTTTTGGACTAAATTTTAGTAAGTGTATTAACTAACAATTTAATCGTGTGGATGTGAAAATACAAACCGCTTGTAAAAATGGGCATCTCAATTTAAGTGCTGATTTTGAAAAAAATGAATAAAAAAAGCATCCATTTTTGGATGCTTTATATTGAAAGATTGAATTTAAGATTATTGAAACTGCAAAGACTGTTTTAATCTGTCGTGGAGAACGGTTTTATCGAAAGCTGCGTTTTCTCTCATTCTACTTCTATAGCAACCGGGCAATGGTCAGATCCGTGAATATCGTTATGAATAGTTGCAGATTTAATACGTGGCAGAAAACTTTCGCTTACCAGGAAGTAATCAATGCGCCAGCCAATATTTTTATCTCTTGCTCCGCCACGGTAGCTCCACCAAGAATATTTAATTTCGTCTCCGTTTATGGCGCGCCATGAATCAATAAAACCACTGGCAATGTAATTGTCCATTCCGTCTATTTCCTGCTGCATGTGTCCTGCCGATTTATTGTAATTCGCTTTTGGTCGTGCCAAATCAATTGATTTATGAGCAACATTCAAATCTCCGCAAAGAAGTATCGGTTTCTTAGCTTCGAGTCTTTTTAAGTAAGCAAGAAAATCTCTGTCCCAGGTTTGGCGGTAATCCAATCGAAGCAATTCGCTTCCTGAATTTGGAACGTAAGCTGTTACCAAATAGAAGTCCGGGTATTCTGCACAAATTACGCGACCTTCCTGGTCGTGTTCTTCAATGCCCATGTCATAAGTTACGGATAGCGCTTCAATTTTAGATAGAATTGTCGTTCCGGAATATCCCTTACGCATTGCCTCATTTGCGTATACAAACGGATATGCAAGCGGCGCAACAACTTCTTTCACCTGGTCTGCCGTTGCCTTGGTTTCCTGTAAACAAATGATATCGAAATCATGTGATCTCATGTCGTCGAG
>CBFGMW010000034.1:0-11404 GCA_965649925.1 uncultured Fluviicola sp. | reverse complement strand
AAAATTTAGGATCCAAAAACAAAACACTTGACAAAAAAATTACAGACCGCAAATATGTCGATCCGGAATACTAACATATACTTGCTTCCTATTCTGATCCTGATCATAACTTCCTGCCATCCCCGGGAATCAGAGTTTAAACAGGAAAAAGTAAAGAACAGAAAAACCGAAGATCTTGTTCGGGCATTAGACAGTCTTGGAAATGTACGTCCGGACCATTTCTACTCCCGCATTAAAACCGTTTATGCTGATACAAACAGGACGGTGAGTTTCAGAACTTCGCTGCGGATAACCAAAGACAGTGCTGTAAGTGCATTGATAACGAAAGCATCTATTCCTGTTGCCCAGGCATTGGTTCGGCCCGATTCTGTACTCATTCATAATAAAATGAATAATTGCCTGATCCAAAAAGATCTGAGCTATTTCAAAGAATCATTCGGTGTTGATTTCAGTTATGTGAACATCGAAGAGCTGATCCTTGGGTTACCGATAGATTTTGATACTACTCAGCGTTATTTCCAGATCAACGACAATTACAATTACATCATTTCTTCCAAAAAGAAACGTGAAGTAAGACGTGAATTAAGAAATGACGGATTAGACGATAATAATAACCGCGACAAGGACAGAGACAAGGATAAAGATAAGGACAAAGAGAGGGATAAAGACAAAGACAAGGAGAACCGGGAAAGAGAAAACCGCGAACGGGAAAGACGTCGTCGGGAAGAAGAAAACCCGATTATCATTCAATACTATCTGAATGGAGATCTAAGTGCAATTACACGCATATTTATTGATTCTCCAGCCGATTCCACCAACATTAATATTCAATACCTCTCGCGTGATTCGGTAGAAACCTACCTGATACCGGCAGATGTGCAAATTGACATTAAAACGCCACGAAATAATGTTTACATTGAACTGAAATACGAAAAAACAGTTGTGAATGTAATGGAAGAAATTGTATTTATAATTCCTGAAGATTATGAAGAATGCGGTACTGAAGAGTAGTTGTCTCTTTTTCATGACACTAGCTCTGAATTTTGCTTTCGGGCAGAATAAAAGCGAACAATTGCAAGCGGAACAAAAAAAATTGGAGAAGAAATTGTCCACTACAAAAACACTGCTTAACCAGGTGAAGAAAAGCACCACCAGTTCAATCAATGAATTGCGTTTGCTTGATACACAGGTGAAAAGCCGTGAAGATCTGGTTCAGAATGTTGATAATCAGATCCGCAGTTCAGAGCTGACTATCCAATCAAAAGGAAATCAGGTAAAGCAACTTGAAGAACGCGTTCAAAAGCTGAAAGCGCAATACAAAAAACTGATCCTGTACGCTTATAAACACCGTAACAAATACGGGAAGATGATGTACATTTTCTCTGCCAACAACTATTTTGAGGCAGTAAAACGAAACAGCTACCTGAAGCAGATTGCAGAAATCCAGAAAAAGCAGTTCAAACTAATTCAGCTCAATCACAAAAAGATCCACAAGGAAATCAATGAGATTTCAGAAGCAAAGAAGAACCAGGAAGTATTGCTTAAAACGAAGTTAAGTGAGCGCGATCTGATCCTGCAGGACAAACAGAAGAAAGAAAAATCGCTCGCAAAACTGAAAAAGGATGAGGGTAAGCTCATTGCTGATCTGAAAGCAGCTGAGAAACAAAAAGCCGAGATTCAGAAGAAGATCAAGAAAGCAATTGAGGCTGAAATTGCGGCTGAAGCAGCAAAAGAGAAAAAGGCTAAAGAAAAAGAAGCATCAAAAACTACAACCACAGCAAAAACTACAACTACCAATAAAACTACAACTACTGCGAAAAAAGAATTGGTAATTACTGAGACTAAAGAAAGCGCATCACTGAGTAAGAGTTTTGAAACCAATAAGGGAAAATTGCCGTGGCCGGTTTTAAAAGGAACTGTTGTTGAAGCTTATGGAAAAAATCCGCACCCAACGTTATCGGGAGTATTTACAAACAATAACGGAATTGATATCGGAGCACCCAAAAGTGCCCAGGTGCGCGCTGTTTTTGAAGGTGAGGTAACAAGCGTTATTTCCATTGCCGGAGCCGGGAAATGTGTGATCATCAAGCACGGGAACTACCGCACGGTTTACAGTAATTTACAGGAAGTATATGTTTCGGTGGGAAGTAAAGTTTCTACAAAACAAAGTGTCGGAAGTTTACTTCCTGAATCGGGAAGCGATCTTTCAACGGCACATTTCGAGATTCACCAGGTGGCAGATGGAGCAGTGGTGAAATTGAATCCGTCGCTTTGGCTCGCACAGTAACATGACAACATTCAAATCGGAATAAACACTAAACTCTTAGATTAAACCGCAAAGAAGCAAAGAGCGCAAAGAAGATAATAATATCTCCTACCGTTCTTTCTGCAAAGCTAGCTTTGCTAAGAAAAAAGGATCAGGCTAACTTGCCCTTTGCGTACTTCTTCTCTCTGCGGTTATTATTTTGGGTTATTTCATCGCGCCGTAATCATTCAAATTCGGCAGCAGCTTCACACTTCCGTCATCCTTTGCAGAAAGAGTTTTGGTTTCCAGCAGGGTTTTATCCAGCGGTATACTGCCGAATGTATTTCCGGCTTCCAGCATACGCGTTTCATTTCGATTCACAAAAACCGTTTGAACCAGCGTTACTGTATCTCTTACCACTTGAATCGGCGAACGCAAACCAAGCTTTTCCCGTATTGTGTCATGTATGATTTTCACCTCTCCGGGAGCATTGGTTAATGTAACCTGAACAGGGTTTTCGAGAAATTGAATATCAATGGGATTCCCTTTTCTATTGGAGAAAATGAAAAAACCAACAAGAAGACATGCTGCCCCGATCAGCACCTGGTATAACGGAACTGTTCGCGCAAGGATCGGCTTCTTAGCTGCAGGCAAAACCAAAGGAGCCGGGATGGCTTCTTCAAATTCAAGTTCTTCCGCGGAGGAGTGAATGCTTCTGTGCAAACTGTACTCTTCTTCGGTGATCTGTTTCAAAACAAAATCGCGCTCTTCACTGTTCAATTCCTCAAACGGTTTTGATTCGATCAAATCAAATAAGCGACTCAACTGATCTTCCATCTTAATTCATTTTAAATAATGTTGTTTCAAAACTGGGGTCGAAATGCTTCAGACTCTCAGTTATTTTCCTGGTGGCGTAAAATAGTCTCGATTTGACGGTGCCCAGAGAAGACTCTGTTATCTCTGCAATTTCATTGAGGGAAAAATGTTCCAAATAGCGCATCACAAAAACAGCTTTATGGTAATGTTCCAAACTCTCTATACTCTTTTGAAGCGCAGCCATAAACTCCGTCTTCTCCAGGACACTATCGTCTAAATTACTTTCCCGTATCACTTCCGGATTCAGCGAAATGGTTTTCCCATGATGCCGGTATGCCGTTTTACACATGTTGGAAGCAATGGCAAAAACCCAGGAATAAAATTTCTTCTCAGGATCGAACAAATGCTTCTTCTCCATGATTTTCAGAAACAGTTCCTGAACAAAATCCTGGGCAAGAGCAACGTCTTTGTTCAGCATTTTGATGAAATACCCAAGGAGCTTTTTACTGTACCGCCTGTGCAGTTCAATCAATGCAGCTTCAGCCTGTTTGGCAGACAAAGGAGAGTGATGGCCCATTACCTGAACCATCAACTCTTCGTCGCTTTGTTGTATTTGACTGTACTTACTCAATGATCTTGCCCGAGTTAGTGTTTTTATTTCGTTTAATTACTCTTCAATAACTTCCATTACAATTCGGAAGCCGATTCCCGGATCGGGCTTTGAGCAGTTTTGGGTTTTGTCAAAGGTACAATCCTCAAACAAGTCATACCACGAGCCCCCAAGTGCAACTCCTTTTGAACTTGTCATTTCCGAAACATTCCCGAAAGTATTGAAGAGTCCCATCTTATTCGGCACGTAACTTTGCACTTTTACCATGTGGAAACCTCCGTCGTCAAAAAATCTGCCTTTACTGGTCTGAATATTTCCAAGGTAACAATCGGATGCGTTTTTGATCTGGTTATTTGGAAAAGGCGTTGTTGCTTTTACATCTCCGGACCCGGCAGCTGTTCTCCACTCCTGCTCTGTCGGCAAACGGAAAACAACTTGTGTATAGGTTCGTTTGCGCTGCAGATTGTATTGTTTGGTCAGCCATTCGCAATACGCTTTTGCACCTTCCTGTGAAATACACACAATCGGATATTCCGCATAAGCCGAATGCCATTGGTACATATCTCGCATAGGTTCCAATCCGCCGTCAGGGAATTTTTTCACCCAATACGTTGAATCATAACGTGCCGTGTTATACAGATCGGTTTGATTTGAACGCTGAAGATTCGCCAGGAACTTGCTGTAATCGCCATTAGTCACTTCGTATTTATCCATATAAATATTCTCTTTTATCCGGATCATATTTCTTTCCAGCGATTTCAGATCAAGTACTGTTGAAAGAAGGATTTGCTTTTTTTCAGAAGTGCTTAATAATTCAAGTATCTCACTTTGCTGACCGTTTTGCTCGGCAATTTTGATCAGTAACGACTCCAGTTCGATCTTCTTATTCACTTCCTCGCTTTCTTCGTACTGTTTGTACAATTTCACCATAGAAGGAAGATACATTCCATTAAACTGATCACCTTTCAGGTCGGCAATATTGTAAGAGAATACTTCTTTCAGATAATCCAGCATATAGCGTTTTTCGTAATTTCTGCGAATGATACTTTCATTGTCGAAAGTTGTTTCACTGTACTTATATGCAAGACCGGTGAGATATAATTTGTCTCTAAAGTCTTCGTCAAAAAAATTAATAGTACTTGTGGCTACATATACGGGTCTGTTTCCCTTGAAAAAATGTTCATAAATCAATCGGCTGTTTTTATAAGTTTCTTCATCTGTTTTGGCCGGGTTCAAATCCAGGGGTGCATATCCGAGTTCTTTAAACAGTTTGTTCCGGTAATCGTCTACCAGTATTAAGGATGTATTAACAACAGTGACATCTTTCCTGAAATTCTTTGCTCCCTGGATAATCCATCCGGCATACGTGTCATTGTCTCCACATGTGAAAAGAACCGCATTTTCGTCCAATTCAGAAAGCACATTATAGCCCCAGTTCAATACCCCCACAGGCATGTCATTTGCCTTGAACATTTCCCGGGTATACTCATTGAATTTCACTTCATTTCTTTCCATGTGGTAATGGATCATCAAAGCATCCAGGATTCTCGGATCGTACGGACGAAGAGACTCTGCCTTTTTCAGATATTCAGAGCTTCCCGCGAAACCCGATTCCGAATCGGTAAGGAAATAGCTTTCGAAACTGTTTGGCATTGCTTTCTGAACATCAGTCACTATTTTGCTGCTTAGTTCTTTGTATTTTGTTTTGTCGGTTGAACCTTCATCAGATAAGTTCTTCAATGCACGCGATGCTCGGTAATAATTGATCCACGCTTCTCCGTTCTGGTTGTTCTTATCTATTTCGGCTTTCCATAATTTCAGCTGTGTTTCGTACCAGGAAATCTCTTTTACCTCTTTCGCTATGCTGTAAACAACTTCGGGTTTTTGATCTTGTGAAAAAGTATTCAGGCCGGTCAAAAAAGTAAGTGCAATAAGTAAGTGTTTCATGTTTAAAGGTTAAGAAGAAAAACTGCGTGCGCTTTTTCAGGGTTATTATTGTTTTATGGTTTCGTTCTGTTTAATGATGTCGTTCATCCATTGGATGCATTCCACTTCGTTTACAATAGACCAGGAATGAGGGTGCCTTTGTCCGTTAGATCTGTATCCTGTTTGGAATGTTTGCATAAATTCAGCTTTCATATTTCCCATTAAATTCAATTGGTTTATTAGCTCTGCCGTTACTTCGTAATTGGAATTATGCACGGTTTGATTCCGGTTAATTATTCGCCAGGCTATGTCTACATCATGATAGGTTCTTACGGCTGTATTCTTCAGGAAACGTTCATTCTCGCCATAATTTTTATCGATACTAAACGCCGTTAGTTTTGAATAGATTTTTACATTTTCCCCGGGAATACCGTGATCGTCTTTGATATGCTTCATTGCACGATTGGCTTCTTCAACTGCCAATTCGGAATAATTGTTTGCGGCGCTCTCTTCCAGCTGGTCCCAAATCGTAAAAATATCAATCGGCGAATCCACTGTAAATACTCCTTTGGGCTGAATTGGAAATTTATTCGGGAATTCATTACATAATTCAACATATCTGAGCGCGATCATTCCACCGGCAGAAAACCCTCCGAGTACAAAACTGCCCGTTCCTACTTTATACCTGGTAATTACATCTTTAATAACTTCGGTTAGATTTGCCTGAACAACCGAATCAGCATACAACTTATTTCCGGCAGCGGCGAAAACGGTTAGTATGTTATTTGCATAAGCCACGTTGTGAAGTTTGGTTTCAGGCGGTGTATCTTCCGGAACTTGTCCGAAGCCTGACAAAAGGATTAAGACCCCTGAAATACTGTCGCCGGGCGGTACAACAGTTAAATAATGACCGCTGTAAAATTCGTTTTCATTCAGAACTATTTTTTCGATAGTCTGAGCTTCTGCAGTTGCACTTGCCAATAGGATTACTGAAAGAAAAAAGAATTGTTTGATCAGAATTTTCATTGAGTTTGATAATCGGTTCTAACAGGATTACTCAGCCGGTTTCAAAAGGTTCAATGCAAATGAAAATTCTCTTCTCAACAACCCTGCGTAATTTCGCAAAATTACTTTAGGTTGGGATGAAGTGTAAGTTGAAAGAAAAGAAATTAACCGATTCAAAATAAGTCGATTCAATAAAATAGAAGCTAATGTAATATTACTTCACCTTCAAAAAAAAACCTCCCCGAAAAAACGGAGAGGTCCTCTAAACAAACGAAGCTTAAACTTATTCTTTTACGAATGAGCTTCTACCAGGTTTTCCATTATTACTTCCAACTTCTAAAATGTAGTAACCATTGGTTAACGTTTCAACGTCAATATTAGTTGCTTCTAAACGTCCGCTTTTAACTACTCTCCCTTCCAGGTTCAAAATCCGGTAAGTCCCCGACTCAATTCCCTGGATGAAAAGCTTATCCTGAGTTGGGTTCGGGTACAATGAAATAGAAAGCGCTTTCTGATCATTCACTCCTAAATCGGTAGTGTGGCAACCCCAGTTCTGATTATCGAAAAATGCCTGAACATGGTCGGCTGCCAAACCTAAACTATCGGCACTGGAGAAAATAGATCCGGCGTCACTACGTGCATAAACAATGGCATTGTTAAAACAGTAAGAAGTAAACGGTTGTAACGTAAACGCATCATAACCGATCACCGATCTGCGGTCTCCCGGTATGCTCATCGCAGTAGATTCGTTCCATCCCGCACCAGTTTCTGTATACACATAAGGAGTAGCTTCACCATCGGGGTCCAAAACCGGAGATCCGTCATTTTGCAAACCCTGCAGCGAACGATAAATTTCCGCTCCCATTGAATAATCACTCATATGTCTGATGTTGGAAGCCATATTTCCGTCAAGTGCAAGCACTCCAACTGAAGGAGGGTTTTCTCCGTAACCTGGATTTCCCAAATGCGGGCCATCATTCAAATCGGCATTGTATACATAGGATAACTGGCGATCTATATCCGTTCCGATATAATCATCTGCATAACCGCCCAAATCGAAATCCACCAGGTGACCGAAATTGAAATTATACAAGGTTTGCGTTCCCCGGTTGTGCAGTGTTGTTAAAACAAACGTTGTATTTGTGAGGACCGGATCTGTTGCATTTTCGAATTGATAAAACATCATGTGCATTTCAATTTGAATCGGACTAAGTCCGGAAGGATGCACATTTGCGTCGTCGTTTACAATCACATAAAGTGCTTTGTCGCCTCTGATTTCGGGATAATCTCCCTCCATTGGCTCATATTGACCATCCATATCATGATCATGAAACGGAGCAAGAATAAGTGATTCACCATTCGTTGTATTTCCATTTCCCGGCCAGTTTTCTATTGCTCCCGACATCGTGTAAGCTCCATCCTGGTAATGGTCCATATGATTGTCAACCTCCGCCTTCGACATATACCAGATCGATTGTCCGAATCGTGTAAGGTATTCTGATGTAAGGTAATTGTCGGCAATTGGTCCGCGGAAGAAATCGGAGTTTTGGAACTCGGCTGCGGCTCCTTTTAGCTGACCGTTTATATCTTCACCGGCCATCATAGGAAACATGGCGTAGATTGCACTGACAAGACTGTCTTTCGGAACGAGATACCCGCCGCTTGGACCGGAAGGATTGTTAAACATAGTTCCGTCATTGGTAACATAATATTTAACCTGTGAATTTGCTGTTGATTCTGTGTATCCCTGCCCGAAAGCCGAGCCAAGAAAAAGAATGCCTAATACTGAAGTAGCGATTGTTTTCATATATTGAGTTTTTTAATATTACCAAAAGGAACGCTTGACCTGATGGTTTCGTTGGGATTTTTAAACCCGATTGACCAAAAGGTAGATCTCACAACTTCACATAGCACATTCATTGACTAAACGAAAACTTCCGCTCATATTGCGGCTTCCTCATCTCCCACAAATGCACAGATAATATGCTCGCCTACCGGACGAGCTTTAACTGTTGATGATGTTTACAACAGGCTAACAACCCGTATGACATTTATTTAGATCATAAACATCTTACACTTCTACATAGCGAGTCCGGTAGGCTCGCTTTTTATCTGTGCATCTGTGGCCAAAAGAAAAAAATTGTCGGCTAGCCGACAATCTTACCAATCCAATAAAAAAAGCGATCAGTACTTCTACCAATCGCTTTCATATATATATGGAACTCTGTTCCGGTCTATAAAGGTTGTATGGAAAGAACTTTTATAACCGGCTTGAGTGAATATCCACCGTTGCCTTGTGTAACGATACTGTTTGCAGCATCAAAATCGAGTAAGAGCTGGTAATAAACGTTCGGCTCAAAATCGCTGTTCAGATTAATTTTCAATCCGCTCTGCTGTGCCGAAGGAGTTGAAAGCGGATAATAAACGCTGTCAACCATCACCGTGTTGTCGTCGCCCAGGATCAATCGGAACTGATTTAAATGTCCCGAAGGAAGCACGCCCACATCTACCAACGTTGCCGAAACATCATTCTGCAGCGTTAAGAGATCGTAAATCCCACCGTTTGTCGGTAAATCTATCCATCCCGC
The DNA here is from genome assembly GCA_965649925.1 of uncultured Fluviicola sp. Taxonomy (GTDB): domain Bacteria; phylum Bacteroidota; class Bacteroidia; order Flavobacteriales_D; family Crocinitomicaceae; genus Fluviicola. Next base: position 2,214 of record CBFGMW010000034.1, on the reverse strand, counting down.
ACCGGAATGATTTACCTGAACTTTCAGCACTTCTACGTTTACTTGTTGGAAATCACCGGGTGCATCAACCATCTTCACTGTCATACGACTCTCCCCTTCATCTTTTTTGCACCCGGATAATGATACCAGCGTGATTCCCGTACTCAAAGCCAATATTATGTTTAAAGTTTTCATGTTGTCAATTTTGTTCAATACCTATTAGTAAAACACGTGCCAAAACACAGAAGTCTTATAAAACAGGGGGTTTCGTCGTGCCAAACGTTTAGATTATTTTCAAAATGAAAAAGAGCGATTCAAAATGAATGCACTCTATTGCCAAAAGGCATCTTCGCCCCAGTCTTTAGGAAATCCTATGGCCTTAGGATCAACAATAGTAAAAACAAAAAAGCTTTCCCTGAGCGCGCTGTTCAAATGGGAAGCGGGGAAAGCATGTTGATGCAAATGTAAATTGTTTTTGGTTCAAAACAAGAAGTACTCCACTTTAACTAATTCTAAACATAGAACTTAAACGGACTTATGTTACTTCCGAAATGATTACTTTCAAAGCTCACTGTAACATCGAATCAAAATAGCGTTTAACCGGCACCTTGTTCTGCACAATGAAAACATTTTTACTAAGTACTTTTTTACTAATTCTTTCTTCTTGCTTTGGCCAGGAAACCAAACAATTTTCCTACCACGGAATTTACAGCGGATATGTTGAAATAGATCCAAAACAAACCGATTTCGAAGATATTGCAGTGAATCTGGAACTTGCAGATTCCGTTTACCTGGTAAATGTCTCGGTTCGCGGGGAGAATTACCAAAACGAATTCCGATATATCGGTCTTTACTCCGTGAATACTTCCGGGAAACTCACTTTAAAAGGACGTCATCCTTTCCAGGAATCTGCATACCAGATCAGACAACAACCCTTAACGGAAGCAAGCACTGACGAAAAACGGTATGGCTATAAGCAGCAATTAACATTAATGATTCACCTTAAACTTAACAGAGAGTTCGCGGAAAAAAACCTGAAGGCGGCACTTAGCTGTGTGAAACAGGATCATCAATCATCCGCAGGTTTATTTGAAAGCCGCCTGAGTTATTTGCCGGAATTTTATCCGGATTACCGTGTCTTGTTCAGAGACAGGCACGCTCAGGACAGCATCTTTTCATCAATCGACAGCCTGAAGGGCTCGCTTTGTTATTCCAAACATCCGAAGAGCGAATCCTGTAACCGTGAATACGAATATTTCTTTAAAGTAGACTCCATACTGTTCGACACCGTTTACATAAATAAACTCTTAAAAAGGAAAAATTGTTATTCTGACGGCAGCATAGATACGATTTGTCTTTATCAACCAATGAAAATTCGTTTGGATTATGCTTTACACCGCTTTTTTGTAGGTGGAAGATTTCATACGAATCCCGATTATGCATCAGAAGTGATCTATTTCCAACAGGAAATGGATCAAATGACCCATATTCAAATAATGGACTATGAAAAAGATGAATACGGATTGGAATGGATAAAGGTTGAACTGGATGCACAAGTATTCAATAAAGAAGCTGGTGATGATCGTGATGAGAGGTATTTTTCCAAAAAAGTGATTGGCTGGACACTTCAAAAAAACCTGGACATAAACTAAACTTCAAAAGTCCATGCTCCTTTTAAAATATTAGTTTACAGTAAACAGCTTAGTGTAAACTAAATTTCAGATATTACTTCAAACCCCTTGTAGCTCCCGGTTATTGCTAATCCGTAAATCTCTTTAGCCAACCCTGCCGATCTTATCTTTAAAGCAATTTCGTTAATCGTTGCACCACTTCCAATCGCATCATCCAGAATTAATACTTTATTGTAAGACTGGTTTTCTCCTACATAAAAGGTTTTCCTGGCATTTTCAACCCGCTCAACAAGTTTGGACAACGCTTTCTGAGGAATCACAATGTTGTTTCTTATTTTCTGAACTTTGATCTTTGGTAACGCAACCCCCAGGTTCTTCTCAAAAAAATCCATAATTTGAACGTTTCTTTTGATGGTTGGAGGAACGTAAACAATTGCATCGATATTATTCGCATCAATAAAATTCGCTAAACGGTATTTAATTTCTGAAACGATCATTTTCATTAAGGATTTGTTCTGGCCTTGTTTAGCGTAATGCATCAGTGTTCCGAGCCGGGTTTTTCCGAATCTTTAGAACTTTTTAAGAAGCTTGCTGTTTATATCTG
>CBFGMW010000033.1:0-11440 GCA_965649925.1 uncultured Fluviicola sp. | reverse complement strand
CACCTGAGGCAACTACACTGATCGGAACAGGATCGTAAGGACAAATTATTTGATCAGGGCTCATTGTTAAAACGAGTGGAGGACTGGTAATCGTGTATATAATTGTTTCCGTAACCGTATTCCCACATAAATCAGTCACCTGAACGGTGTAGTTCGTGCTTGTCGATGGTGTAACACTAATTACATCACTAACGGCAAGTGAAACATTGTTTTCATCAAACCATTCGTATTGGTAGCTGCCTGCACCGCCGGAGGCAGTTGCAGATAATGTGGTAGGTACATAAGGGCAAATTTCAACCACATCACCGCTTGTTGAAAGAATTAACGGATCAAAAACCGGAACCGTAACCACTATACTTGCAGATGCACTCTGTTGTAAACAGAAATCTGTAACTGTAACAGTATAAGTAGCAGTGCTTGCAGGAGAAACAGAAATACTTGAAGTAGTTTCTCCCGTATTCCAGGTATAAGTATATGGTCCGGCACCACCGGAAGGTGTCGCTATTATTTCTACGTTCTCTCCGGGACAGGTAATTTCTGATGTTTCTAATGTAACTGATACAGGTTGAATATCATTGATCTTAACCTGCACTTCGTCTGTATATGGATTTCCACATGGATCAAGGGCTGTAAATACCAGGTTCACAGTTTCAGGTCCTTCAATAGAACCATCAAAAAGAGCATTAAACGTAAATGAAACAGTTGTTTGCCCGGCAGGGAATGTAACAGTAGCCGGAATATCCGAATAATCAACTAATTCGGTTGCCGTGCCCGAAACGGTAATTGGCACCGTTAACGGAAGATTGAGATTCTGATTACTTCTTGTCAATGTAACTGTAGTTGAAACACAGCCTTCAGCCATAGTTACTCCATCATTAAACGGATTGGAGGAAAGAGCGTAGTCTGCTCGAATAGGAATGTTGGAAGTTAGACTGTTTGCTTCAAGGAAAATCCCTGAATCAAAAATCCCGTCTCCGGTATCGGCTATGGCAATAATTAAATGGTATGTTTGACCACACTGCACTTTGGAAACTGCTTCCATTACCTTAGTAAAACCATCATACTGCATGTACTGATCGCTGCCATTGTAAGGGCCATTACTACCTGTTCCGTTGTAAACATAATATGCAGAGTTACTTGCGGCAACCGGCGGGCTGGTAGTTGGATTTCCACCATTGACCGTATTGATTGCAACTACTTGTCCGGAAGGAAGTTTAGCAATGTTTTGAAGTCCGGAAATTCCGGGCCCGGCAATGAAAAAGGCAAAAACGTCATTGAACTGTGATCCTACATATTCAGGGTATTCTTCAGACCCGAATACATATTTGAATCGAACCGTATCTGCGTAAGGAATGAAATCGAATTCCAGGATTGATGCATTAAATGTTGAATTTCCGGTGAGTCCTGTAAGTAAACTGTACCCCGGAGTCTGGTTGTCGACACCTGAACTTGCTGAATTGTTCGGACCTTGTGGGCCGCTTCCTCCGGCACTGATTGTTCCGGTAGTAATTACAACTCCTGATGAAAGTCCAAAGTTATTGATGTTTGCATTAAAAGATCCGATTGCCGCCGGATGTCCTGAATAATTAATATTTGAAACCGTTACTCCCGGACCCAATAAAACATTCTGCACAACATTCCCGGGGGTTTGTATGGAGGTTGTAAGCTGCGAGAAAACTGCAGTTGGGATAAGGAGTAATATGAAGAGTAATTTATTCACGGTTCTTTTAATAACGCTAAATTCATTAAATCGTTGTTTGATAATTACAAAAAACGAACCAAACTATCCTTTCGTTGATTAAACGGTAATTTTTACTGTGTAATATACTGAACCTAAATTAATAAATACCTTGAAGCGAACAGAGATTTTTATATATTCCGTTATGACTAATTAACGTTTGATGCGTTCCGCGCTCAACAATTACTCCTTTTGAGAGAACCAGGATCTCATCAGCATGCTGAATTGTACTTAATCGATGGGCGATTACCAGAGAAGTTCGTTCTTTCATTAATTCCAGTAATGCTTGTTGAACAATGCGTTCACTTTCTGTGTCAAGAGCTGATGTAGCTTCGTCCAGGATCAGGATCGACGGATTTCGCAAAATGGCACGGGCAATACTTATGCGTTGTTTTTGACCGCCTGAAAGTTTGTTTCCCCGATCGCCAATATTGGTTTCGTAACCATCGGCCATATCCATGATGAATGAATGAGCATGGGCAATTTTAGCCGCACGGATTACATCTTCCTTATTGACGTTGGTTAATCCAAAGGCGATATTATTGAAAATAGACTCATTAAATAAGAATGATTCCTGAGATACAATTCCAATTCCGGCTCGTAAATCTGAAATCCTGAGCTGCTCAATTGACTGGCCGTCAAATAGAATCTGACCCTCCTGAATATCATAGAAACGCGGAATTAAATCGGCCATGGTAGATTTTCCACTTCCGGATTCTCCCACTAAAGCAATTGTTTTCCCTTTCTCCAATGTAAAACTGACATCCTTAAGAACCCATTCTTCTTTATACCTGAAAGAAACATTCTTTACTTCAATTTTCTGGTCTAAAGACTTAAACGGTATGGCATTTGGAAGATCATTGATTACCTCATCTGCATTCAGAATTTCATTAATTCTATCCATAGAAGGTTCCGCCTTGTTGAGATTCCCCATGGAAGTTGAGATTCCCTGGATGGGTCTGAGAAGTTGAGAGAATACAACAATGAAGGCGATGAATTCCTCGCCTGTCAAAGCTCCAGCTCCGCCTTCCAAAATCATAATTCCGCCAAACCAAACCAGGCAAAGCATTACCGCCGAACCGAGTGCTTCGTTTAATGGAGGCGATAAATCACGTTTGCGAAATGCTTTGGTAATTAGTTTTTGCCAGCGCAGATTTACTTCCTGGAATTTTTCGGTCATGAAATCAATTGCGCTGAACGATTTGATGAGTTTTACTCCGGATAAGGATTCATCAATTGCTGACGTTACGATGCCGTTTTGCTCCTGTCCCTGCTTAGCCGTACGTTTTAAACTTCTCCCGATTCTGGATATAACGAATGCCGAAACAGGAAGGAGGATAAAGGAAATCAACGTCAGTTTCGGACTAATAATAATCAATCCGGCAATAGACGTGACAATAGCGAATGGTTCTCTGAAAATCAATTCCAAAATAGCAATTACACCAATTTCAATTTCCCCGACATCACTGCTCATTCGTGCCATCAAATCGCCCTTGCGTTCATTGGCATAAAATGACATTGGTAATCGGAGTGCTTTGTGATACAATTTGTTTTTAATGTCGCGTACTACTGCCATGCGCAATTGACTTTGATTCCAGATAGCTCCGTAACGGAACAGGTTCTTGAGGAAAAACGCTATGAAAACGGTAATACAGACAAAGAAAAGAGCATCCTTAGGATCTTTTGCTACCATTTCCTGCATGGTATAATTGTAAAGATCTTTTACGTAGATGAAAAAATCAATGAATCCACCGTGATATATTGGTTTCACGATTTTTGCTGCTTCTTCTGTTTTTTTGAAGATAAGCTGTAAAAAAGGAATGAACAGTATCAGTGATACTAAATTGAAAATTACGTAAAGTAAATTGAAGAAAATGGTAAGAAATGCAGGACTTTTATACGAAAAAGTATAGCGATAAATTTCTTTCATTGATGCCATAGTGCGGTAAAGATAGGAAACAGTTGAGACTTGAGACTGCTTTGCTTAAAGATATAAGACTGAAGATTAACTCTCTTTTATCAATTGTCTTCGGTCTTTGGTCTTTCATCTTTTGTCTTTACTTATCTTTGCGCCATGAGTTCAATTAGACAAAACAGAGTAGAAGGAGTTATTCAGGAAGAATTATCCGTTTTTTTCCAGCGAAATGCACGTGAAATTTGTTTGGGAGCTATGGTTTCTGTAACCATCGTTCGTGTATCTGCGGATTTGTCGATTGCCCGTATTTACTTGAGCATTTTCGCCGGACCGGATAAAAAAGAAGTATTGCAAAGTGTTCAGGATAACACGCGGAAAATACGTGGTGAGATTGGAAAGCGATTGAAGAACATGCATAAAATTCCGGAGTTGTTATTCTATATCGATGATTCAATGGATTACGCAATGGAAATCGAAAAACTCTTAAAAGATTAATCTTCCCTTTTTCATAGCAAACAGGTATCTGAAGTATACGCGAAAGCAGCGCAGTCTTGTCAATTGGATTACGCGGGTTTCTGTTGTGGGTATTTGTTTGATTACTGCCGCGCTGGTTATATTAATTGCCGCATTCAACGGAATTGAAGGAATGGTTGCGCAGTTGTATTCTGATTACGATGCAGATATTACTGTTCGATCCACTTTAGGAAAAACCTTCAAGGAAACTACCATTGATTTAAAGAAACTGAAAAATACGGAACATGTCATTCACGTGAACCGGGCGGTTGAAGAAATTGTTATCCTGAAACAGGATAAAAAATGGGCTAACGCACGAATGGTGGGTGTTGATGCTCCTTTTATCCAGGATTGCAATATGGGAACCCACATTCTTGAAGGGCATTCTTCCCTGGAAGAAAATGGTGAACCAACCGGAATAATCGGTGCTGGAATTCTACAGAAAATTGGTGGCTACATTTCAGATGTAGAAGGTGGTTCGGAATTAATGATTTACACACCGTTGCGTGAGGCTCCTGTTGTTTTTCATAAAAGTCCGTTTAAAGTTACACCGCTCTGGATTGTTGGGACAATGAACTATAACCGGGAAGTGAACGATAACGAACTGATTGTTCCGCTTGATTTTGCCCGTTTACAGCTTGATTACAAAGACGATTTGACAGCACTCTACATTTCTATTGATAAATCAGCAGATCCGGAAGAAGTGAAGGCAATACTTCAGAAAAAGGCGGGGAATGATTTTATTGTAAAAACTGCCGCCGAAAAAAATGAACTGATCTTCAAAACCTCGAAATCGGAGAAACGAATTGTAATTATTATTCTCGTTTTCGTGTTTTTGCTTGCAGCTTTTAATTTAATAGCGTCCTTGACGATGTTGTATATCGAGAAATCTGAAAATATTCAAACTCTTTATCGAATAGGAATGACCCAGAAATCGGTGTTCCGGATTTTCTTCACGGAAGGGTTGCTGATTTCGGCCAGGGGAATTATTATAGGGTTGGCAATTGGAATAGGGGTGTGTTTGTTCCAGATATATTATCCGGTTCTCGAAATGCCTAATTCCGACGGAAGGGCTTTCCCAATTGCACTTTCGGTTGGTGACGGGTTAATGATTTTTGGATTGGTGAGTACATTAAGTATTCTCACCTCCTGTATTCCGGTTTGGTTCCTCGTATATAGATCAGGAAGGTAAGCGGAAATTCTTTAAACCGATAAATGTAATGTCATCGGTTTGCTCATGTCCTTCTGACCAATTCCGAATCGTGTTTTCAATGTATTTCTTCTGCAAATTCAGGTTTTCCGACTGAATTTTCTCTAATAATTCGATGATTCGTTTACTTCCGAATTTCTTTCCTGCAAGCGCTCCGAACTGTTTCGGGTAACCATCGGTAAGCAAATACAGCTGATCATTTTCTTTCAGTATAATCTCTTGTTTCAGCACAGTTTTCCGATCTTCGGAGAAGGTGTTTTTTACATGGTCGATCTGTCCTTCGGAAATATGGATCAATCCAACTCCTGAGCTTGAAAAGTCAAGTTGCCTGTCTTCAAAAACAAGCACCAGCAAATCCATTTCGTCGTTAACGAAGTTCAGTGTGTCTACTTTTAAAGCAGCTGCAATGGCTTTCGACATTTCGGAAATAATTTCATCAGACTGCATGATTTTTCGTTCCAGCACAATTTGGTTCAATAGATTAAATCCCAGGATTGTCAGGAAGGCGCCGCTAATTCCGTGTCCGGTGCAATCGGCCAGTGCAACAATCACTTTGTTTTCTACCCGCTCAATCCAGTAAAAATCTCCACTTACAATGTCTTTCGGTTTAAAGAAAATGAATGATTCTTCGAAATAGAGAGAGAAAACTTCTTTTTTGGGAAGTAAATTGAACTGAATGCGTTTGGCTGAGTTGATTCCCGAAGCAATTTCTTTGTTCTGCTGCTCCAGCAAAAGATCGTTCGCTCTTCGTTCAGTAATGTCGCGGGCTAGAACTATAAAGCCGCTTATTTTTTCACGACTTCCGGGTTCATAAACAAGCGTTAAATTCTGACCAAGCCAGAATATTTTTCCTTCTTTGTTTCGAATCGGATATTCGAGATAAGTATATTTTATTCCATCTTCAAATTGCGTGCGGTAAAACTTTTCTACGCGTTCGGCATATTCCGGAACCACCAAACTCAGAGAGTTTTTTCCAATTAATGATTCGGCCCGGTAACCCAATAATTTCTTGGTGTATTCGTTGACAAACAGGAAGTTGCCGTTTATGTCGGTGTTGAAAATAAGATCTTTCGCATTTTCTACCAAAGATTGATAGTTATTGCTGATGGTCAGTTTTTCAGTAACGTCCTGTCCCATAATAACACGCACCTGTCCGGAGATTTCCTTGCAAATCCATTCAATCCAGATCATTTTTCCCTGTTTGTCAATCATCGGGATATTGATCGCCTTCCCGTCTACAAACATTTCGGTGATTTTTGATTCACGAATATCTTCGTCGAGTACAACCTCGTTGAATACAGAGGTCGATTTTCCTATGAGTGCTGCACTCTCAAACTTGAAATAGTCACTGATGTTTGCCGAACAATAAGTAATGATTCCGTTTTCATCGAACGAAATAGAAATTACATTTCCCCGGTTTAAAAGTCCGTTTACAAAAACCAGTTTTTCCAGTGAATCGAGCCGAACATAGCTAAAAATAACCACTAATGCTGAAGAAACAGTAACGGCCACCAGGAAAAGGACTTCGTTGTATTTCGTTTCGTCGAGCATAATGATCAGGCAGAAACCCAGGAGAATCTGGCTGATACAAATGAGGGTTACAATTCTGATCCTGCTGATTAAGAAAGGAAGCACCGAAGTAATAATACACAATTGTAACACCGGGTACGGATGGATTTTTGTTTGGTAGATCAGAAAAAATGAACCGAGTGTAATTGCTGCATACGTGGCATAAGCGGAGGCAACCACGAAATTGAGCCAGACATTTCTGTACAGCGCAATCCTTGTAAATGAATAAAGAATTACCAGGATGGCTGTTTGAATACTTATGAACCAGCTATCTATATGGATTTCCTGCTGAACGGCGTTTACAATAAATGGTAAACCAATAGTGATAATAATACTGAATACCAGCAGCCGCGGAATTAAATGAATATCGATTGCCAGGACATTCGTATCAACCATCTTACTGCTGGAATAAGACTTAGACCATTCGAGAAAAGCGATATTCAGTAAGCCGATGAGTACAACAACCAGAACAATAAACCATTTGTTCTTGTAGATCGGGTTTTCAATGATAATGCTTTTAATTCCGGTGGGTGAGAAATTGATCCCATCGTATGTAGCACGAACTTCCAGGGTATAGTATCCGTTTTCTAATTCGGGGAGTACCAGTTTATTACTGGTTGTGAGGCTGGACCATTTATCGGAGTATCCAATAACACGGTAGGAATATGAAATTCCGGTTGATTTGGGGAGAATGCACTTGAACGAAAAACTGAGTTGATTGTTTTGGTATTCTGAGTTTAAAGTAGATTGTTTAACAGGAATGATTTGTGGTTTTGGCGGAACCGGATAGTTTTCAAGAATGGAGGTGTTTATCTGGAACAATCCTTCAATGGTACCAACATAAATGAGATTTCCTTTCTGGTAAGATGCCCGCATATTGGTTTCATAACCTCCAAATCCTTCGAAGTAGGAGTAATTGTGCTGATTTACAACATGCCCGAGCGCATCAACTTTAATAACATTTATTCCTTTGTTTGTTCCGATAAGAAGATTTCCGTACTGATCCGAGTTGAGCGTATAAAAAAGAGTGCTCGGTAGTTTTTTCGGATCGGAAATGGAGACATATTCTTCTGATTTCGTAATTCCGATAATGGCTTTGTCCAAGGTAAACCAAATAGTTCCGTACTTATCTTTTACGGAGTTTCCGGAGTATGAACCGAGATGACTAAATCGGGTGAGTTGTGTGAATTTTTGAGATTTCTTATTGTATTTCCATACACCGTTGTTTGTTCCGAAATAAACATTTTTCTTAGCAAAATCGACCTGCGCAGAATAAAAGAATCGCGGAAATACTTTGCTTTCAGGAATTATGACCTTCGACTGTTTTGTCTTGGGAGAGTAACGATACAATTTGTTGTCAGCCTTACAGTACCAGAAATATTCACCGTCGTAAAAGATCATGGACGCTTTGTTCCTTCCAATGTAGGGGAAGTGGGCATCAGTCAGGTTACTTCCTTTTAGTTCTTTTATTCCTTCATTTGTCGCAAGAAATATTCCGTAGGGTGATTCTGAGATTCCGAAAATATTTACCGGATAGGTTTTATAGATTTCTCTTTTTTTGATAGAGCTGATATAAAATCCATCGTTCGGTATGTTGAACAGATCCTGTCCTGTTGATTCGATCCGGTGGTAGAATGAAATGGTATTGCTACTGGTTTGATTGAAGAGAACCACTTTTGTAAAAGTTTCCTGGTATACTTTGAAAACGCCGCCCGAATTATTCATCCACAGAATACCTGTATTGTCGAGCATCATGCCTGAGAAATTGAAAAAGTCTCCCAGAGTATTGATGTGTACGGTATGAATCGTATTGTTGGAGAAAGAGAATAATTGATTTTCTTCCGTTAGGATAAAAGCCTTGCCATTTCGCTCCGCTACCAGTTTCACCGTGCCTGCGAATGTTGTTTTCAACTGGGTTTTACCCTTTGTAGAGTTGATTGCAGATCCGAAATTTGAAAAAGAAACCTCGGTGAAATCCTTACATTGATTGTGATAAAAGATCAATCGGTTTTTTTGGTAGATTGCGAAATTAATGTCCTTCGGAATAGTATAATCACTCAACCAGGATTCTAAGGGAACAAATGATTTTCCATGCACAGCGTAATTTCCCTGATTGGTAATCAGAATCAGCGTATTATGAACTTTCAGTGCCTGTATTACCTGAAACGAACCGGTACCTTTTCGTTTCAAATACTTCAAAAGCTTCCCTTTTTTTGAGATCAGCTGAATTTCGAGATCAGATACAACCACCAGGTTCGAATCGAGCTCATACAGGTTTTTCGCATCACCCAGACTATTTGGTTTGTAAACGAAATTATACTTTCCGTTTTTAAGCGAGTAAATCCCGTCGAATAAGGTGGAAAAGTAAATCTCGTTTTTAGAATTGGTGGTGATCGAAGAAATATGCAATGCATTTGAAGAGCCGAAACGGCCTATTTCACTGAAATTATTTCCGTCAAACTGCATAAGCCCGCCGCCATCAGTTCCAATAAGAATGTATCCGTTCTTATCCTGGGCTGAGCAGAGCGTTGCTTCAGTGTTTAACCCGTTGCGGTGATTGTATTTTTTAAACGTATAATACTGGCCCCAAGCAAATTGAACGTTCAGGAGTAGTGTGATTGTAACTAAAAAGCCAGTAAGTTTGATCAAAACTGAAGTTTGTTGTGCAAAATACAAAAATTAGCTCAACGGAACTATTCTGCAGCAACCTGACTCACAACCTTTAACTGGTCTGCAACCTTTCTTCCTGTAGTTTTGCATAAATCGAGTTCCTGCCCGTATACAGTAACGTGCCCCATTTTTCTATTGGGCTTTGTTTCCTGTTTCCCGTACAAGTGAACAGCAACGCCAGGAAGTCTCATAATGTTCTCCAATTCGGGGTATGATGCTAAACCCGTATGTCCTTCTTCTCCCAATAAATTGATCATAACGCCGGGATGGATCATTTTGGTGGATCCCAAAGGAGCATTTATAACGCTTCTTAGGTGCTGTTCAAACTGAGAAGTATAATTGCATTCAATGGTATGATGACCGGAGTTATGCGGGCGGGGAGCTATTTCATTAATGAGGAGCTCACCGTTTTCTGTCAAAAACAACTCAACGGCTAAAATACCCACCATCTCTAATGAGTCAATGACACGAAAAGCCAGTGCTTCAGCAGCAGTTTCAATTTCTTCCGCAATATCTGCAGGTGAAAACAGGAATTCAACCAGGTTTACCGTAGGACTGAATTCGCATTCTACCGTTGGGTAGGTGGTTATTTCGCCCGATTCGTTTCTTGCAACGATCACGGATAGTTCTTTCACGAACGGTACAAGGGTTTCAACAACGCATGGCTCATCGAAACATGCTTCAAGATCCGATTCAGATTTAATGATCTGAACTCCTTTTCCGTCATATCCTCCTTTTCGCATTTTAAGGACAAATGGAAACGAAGGGTTTTTCTTAAGTAATTCGGCTTTGTTCTCAACCAGGAAAAATGAAGAAGTTGGCAGGTTTCGGGATGTGTAAAATTCTTTTTGTAAGCCTTTGTCCTGAACAATTGAAAGCACTTTGGGCTGCGGGAACACTTTTTTTCCGCTATTCTCCAATTCCTCAAGTGCATCTACATTGACATGCTCAATTTCAATGGTAATGACATCTTTGTCCTGTCCGAAAGCCAAAACAGTTGCGTAATCCGTTAAATCTCCCCGGGTGAAAGAAGCAGCAAGGTTTTTACAAGGTGCTTCCGGATCCGGATCTAAACAATGTACGTGAACGTCATAATTCATTGCTTCCTGGATGAACATGCGTCCTAATTGTCCGCCGCCAAGCATTCCTAATTTAAATTCCTTTCCGTTCCATTGTTTTTTCATGCTGCAAAGATAAAATAAGAGAATTGAAAATGGAAAATTCCAAAATTGAAAAGCAAAAGTAAAAAGAGGAAAAGCTGAAGGGAGAAAAAAGAGGAAGCGAATTTCAGTTGTTTCCGGTAGGAAAAGGGCATGGCAGCAGTAACTTTCGGCGATATACTTTACTCTTTTTCTCTTTTCCTCTTTATTTGTGGCTCATCTTCTAAAGATTATTCCTCGAAAAAGCTTAATTTTGCCCAAAAATTACGCGATCAAGTGCTTCAGATTCACGACAAAACATTCGAAATTTTCATAGCTAAAGATGAGATCTTAGCAGAAGTGAAATCATTGGCAGACCAGATAAATACTGATTATGCCGGAAAGGACGTGGTTTTTGTGGCTATTTTGAACGGAGCATTTATGTTTGCTGCTGATTTAATGAAGAAGATTCATCTGCCCTCAGAAATCTCTTTTGTTAAGGTAAGCAGCTATCACGGAACCAACACAAGTGGCCGTGTAGATGAGGTAATTGGGTTGAATACCAAGATCACGAATAAACACGTGGTTTTGATTGAAGATATCGTAGATACGGGAATCACTATGGATAAGGTTTATTCGTTGCTGAATGTTGAGAAACCTGCAAGTATCGAAATTATTTCTTTGTT
>CBFGMW010000032.1:0-11458 GCA_965649925.1 uncultured Fluviicola sp. | reverse complement strand
CTTTTCGATCTCCATCCAGTCCGAGGTGGCGTGGCGCCCGCTCTTCCTCGCCTTGACCGTGCCGGCCAGCTGGATCGCGCCCGAGAACAGCAGCAACTTTTCGGTCAGCGTGGTTTTACCGGCATCGGGGTGGGAAATGATGCCGAAAGTGCGGCGGCGCTGCACTTCGCGCGCGATTGCAGCGGGCGCGGCGGCGCTGGTGGCGGCACGCTCAAGGTCTTGCTGCTCATTTGGATGATGCTCTGGGGAAACTTCTGTCTGGTCGGCCATATTGTCAGCCATTGGGTGGCCTCTGTTGCACAAAACCCCAAATTTTACCGATTCTTGCCTATGCCGTGTGAACTGATTGGGCATCCGCGCCGAAGCGCACCGAGATCAGCAGGCCCGCCCCGCCGTTCGCATCGGCCAAGGCGATGCCGGCCCCGTGGGCGGCAGCGACGTCGCGCACGATCGCCAATCCCAGTCCGTTGCCGGCGCTCTTCTCGTCCAGCCGCACATAGCGCTGGAACACCTCCGGATGGCAAAACGCATTATCTGTCACGCTTGGCTGCATTGTTCTCATCGCTTTAATCGCACCCCGATTAATTCGTTTAAGATCCGGGATTCTTTTTCGTTTATTAGAACAAATAAAAGCGAAAGTTCGAACGCTTTTCGGAAAAAAATCACTTCCCGCACTCCTGTTCATTGGTATACTCAACGGATTTCTCCCATGCGGCTTACTATACGCAGCTATTGCCGGTGCTATTGCAAGTGGAGCAGCAATAAAAGGCGCAGCTTTTATGGCCGTTTTTGGCATTGGCACCCTTCCCGCCATGTTCACCATTACACTGATAAAAGATTATCTGAGTTTCAGATTCCGGGAACGAATTCGGTTTGCAGTTCCTGTTTTTGTCGGGGTCATGGCCGTGATGCTCATTCTGCGAGGAATGAACCTGGGAATTCCATATTTAAGTCCGTCTATAAAAACAGAAAAAGGCATGTGTCAGCACTCGTGCTGTCCTAAATAGGAAATATTCAACTTTAATATTATAGATATGTTCATTCGTCAGTTTTACACTTCCTGTTTGGCTCAGGCATCTTACTATATTGAATCTGAAGGTCAGGCAGCAATTATTGACCCGCTAAGAGATGTGGATGCCTATATTGATCTTGCAAAAGCAAGAAACGCTGCCATTCGCTATGTGTTCATTACACATTTTCATGCAGATTTTGTTTCCGGGCACCTTGAACTGGCACACAAAACAGGAGCAACAATTGTTTTTGGTCCGGATGCCAAACCAAATTATCCGGCACTAATTGCCTTTGACGGCAAACTGCTTCCTCTGGGCGAATGCGTTGTGAAAGTTATTCATACACCCGGGCATACGATAGAGTCGGCCTGTTTTTTACTGTACGATGAGAACAAAGAACCTTCAGCACTTTTTTCCGGAGACACCTTGTTTATCGGTGATGTTGGAAGACCGGACTTGTTGAGCGGAAACCTGAATGCAGTTGAGCTCGGTGCCATGCTTTTTCAATCAATTGAACTGAAGCTAAAGCCACTTCCCGACAGCGTTATGCTTTATCCCGGGCATGGAGCCGGATCTGCCTGCGGAAAAAATATGGGGTCGGAAACTATTGCGTTACTCGGTGAACAAAAAAAGAACAATGTTTGCCTGCAAATGGATAAAGACACCTTTATACAATATGTCACCTCTGACCAGCCATTGGCACCTTCCTACTTTTTTAAAGATGCTTCTATCAATAAATCTGGCTATCCCGATTTATCAACAGTTTTAAACAAAAGTATCAGAGCGCTCAATCCTGATGAATTCAAAAAGCAACTAGACTCAGGTGCAGCAATTCTGGACACCACAACGATAAAAGGAAGTAGTCATACCATCATTCAAAACGCGCTGTACATTGGTTTGAACGGGCAATATGCTGTTTGGGCAGGGACTTTGATTGATTTTGAACAGCCCTTGTTACTGGTTTGTGATCCTGGTACTGAAAAAGAAGTTATTACACGATTGGCACGAATCGGGTTTGATAAATGTATAGGATATCTAAAAGGCGGAACAGCAGCCTGGAAGACGTTTGGAGGATCCACAGACACACTTGAAACACTTGATGTAAACGAGGAGACTTTTCAAAAAATTCAAACTAATGAACTAACCTTGCTGGATATTAGACGAAAGAATGAACTGGAAGAAATTAACAATAGTTCAACAGTATATATTCCATTAGAGAGTTTAAAAGAACATATTTCTTCCTTGAATCCCGATAAAAGTTATGCCGTGATGTGTGCAGGAGGCTACAGATCTCTCATAGCTGTATCTCTTTTGCTAAAAGCCGGTTTCCGCAGCGTTTATTCTTTAAACGGTGGTGCTTCGGCAGTTAAAACAAACAACTTTCAACATTTAATTGAAAATTAATTATGGTTCTGCGAATTACAAAAGAATTCAGATTTGAGATGGCCCATGCCTTGCTTGATTATGATGGTCCTTGTAAAAACATTCACGGACATTCATACCGCCTGCTGGTTACATTAAAAGGTCGTATAATCAGCGAAAACAACTCAAAAAAAGGGATGGTATTCGATTTTTCAGATTTAAAAAGAATTGTTCAGGAACATATCATTCAAAAATTCGACCATGCACTTGTCCTTAATAAAAACTCCTCTGAAAGCCTTTTAGATATGCTAAAGCATCAACAGTTGATAACCGTAGATTTTCAGCCTACTTGTGAGAATTTGTGTGCGTACTTTGCTTTACAATTGCAAATTCACTTACCCGCTTCAGTGGAACTGCATCATGTAAAATTGTATGAAACAGCCAGTTCATCAGCAGAATGGTTTAAGGAAGACAATTAGCATTCATGAATATGAAAGATCTGATAAAAAAATATAATACCGCTGCTCCAAGATATACGAGCTATCCGACCGTTCCGTTTTGGACCAACACTCCAAGTCAGTTTCAATGGGAAAAGATCATTCAAAAAACCTTTTCCCACAGTAATTTATCTGAAGGAATCAGCTTATATATTCATCTTCCCTTTTGTGAAAGTTTATGTACTTATTGTGGGTGTAATACACGAATTACGGTAAATCATCAGGTAGAATTGCCTTATGTAACAGCAGTTTTAAGCGAATGGTCAATGTACCTTCGTTTAATGGACAGCCCTCCCCGAATAAAAGAAATTCATTTGGGTGGCGGAACACCAACGTTCTTCAGTCCGGAACATCTGAAACAACTCCTTACAACCATACTTTCATCCGCAACATTATGCTCAGATCCGGTATTAAGTTTTGAGGGACATCCCGACAATACCCGCGCAGAGCATTTGCACACGCTTCGTGAAATTGGTTTCACACGTATCAGCCTGGGAATTCAGGATTTTGATCCGGTTGTTCAGCAAGCCATTCACAGAAAACAAAGTGTTGAGCAAGTAGAAAAAATCACCTTTCTTGCACGTGAAGCCGGATATAATTCTATCAATTACGATTTGATATATGGTTTACCCCATCAAACTGCAGCCAGTATACATACCACTATCCGGGAAGTGATTCAACTGCGGCCGGATAGAATTGCCTTCTATAGTTATGCTCACGTTCCCTGGATGAAACCGGGACAGCGTTCGTTTTCAGAAAAAGATCTGCCTTCTGCCGAATTGAAGCGTGAACTTTATGAAATTGGTCGCAGTGCATTTGAGAAAGCCGGTTATATAGAAATTGGTATGGACCATTTTGCGCTTCCGGATGATGAATTATCTATTGCGCTTAAAAACGGTACACTTCACCGGAATTTCATGGGATATTCTGCTACTAAAACAGAATTGCTGATTGGACTTGGGGTTTCATCTATTAGTGACGCCTGGTTCGGGTTTGTCCAAAACGAAAAAAAACTGGAAGATTATTACAAACGGATTTTACATGGAGAACTTCCATTCTTTAAAGGTCATATACTAAATGAAACTGATTTGATCTTGCGTAAACATATTCTCTCAATTATGTGCAGGTTGAAAACAAGTTGGGAAAACAGCCGGGATCAATTTGCAGAATTAGAACAAACCAAAGAAAAACTAAGAGAATTTGAGCTTGACGGATTGATTAAACTGAATGCTTTTGACCTGGTTGTAACGCAAAAGGGAAAACAATTTCTTCGCAACATTTGTATGGCATTCGATGTACGATTGGCTGAAAATCAGCCAACACAGCCCATTTTCAGCCAGGCGGTTTAGTTCAAATGACAAAATTCATGTCTCTTTATGATCTCGCTCATAAAAATCGAGCGTTCAACCAGGTAGCTTTGATTCAAATTAATAGCTATGGACACTCTTGTACAATATCACGAAATAGCGGCTGTAACAATAACCCGGCTTTTCCTGGGGTTTCTCTTTTTCTTTCAGGGATACGACGCCGTCTTGAAAATAGGCTTGTCAAAAGTACAGAATACTTTCCGCGATGGTTTTGCCGGTAAACCAATACCATTATTTCTAATTGATTTTGCTTCCTGGTATACCTCTTTGTCTGCACTGATTGGAGGAATATTCCTTACCCTCGGTTTGTTCGAAACGCTTGCACTCTTCATTTTAGGTGTCAATCTTCTTATTGCCGGAATAGGTTTCGGAATAACAAACCCGCTTTGGGATGTTCGAAATGTATTCCCAAGACTTATACTTCTGCTAATATTGCTTTTTACCCCTGCACACTGGAATCAGTGGACATTAGACAAATTATTCTTTAATATTTAAAATAAAATCATGGGAACTTTAGCACATCAAAAACAAACAATACAGGTACAAACCAATCGGAAATTTGAATTGTTTTCTGACGAAAAATGGAAACAAATAGAAATGTTCCGTTTTGGAATCGGACCTATGGTTCTAATTGCCATAGCGTGCATTGGTGGTTTATGCGCCGCTTTTGGAGCAAAAGACAGTGCCTTTCAACTAGGCCTAACTGTATTTCCAACAATTATCTGTCTCGGACTGATTATCTCTGTTGCACCAATGAAATACGTAGTATATCTTGGAATAGCATCGGTAATAATCGACTTAGCAGTATATCTTTTCTAATGAAACGTATATGCAAATAGAGATCACTAATGAATACAGCATCTCAGAAATAAAAGATGAATTTAATAAGGTTTTTCCCTTTCTTAAATTGGAATTCTTTATTAAACCACGTTGTCCGGGTCAGGTTTCAGACATGAAACTCAAAGTTTCAACTCAAAAAAAAATAGCTGATTACAGACTAAAAAAGAATGAAAAGCCCTTCATTATATCATCTGGAATGACGGTTGCGGACCTGGAAAAAACTTTTCATGATGAATTCGAATTAGGGATTCAGATATTCAGGAAATCCGGTGGTATGTGGCTCGAAACGTTATTAACAGAGAACTGGACGCTATATGAACAAAACAAGCAGGGCGAATTACTGAAGGAAAGTTCTTCAGATTCGTTCTCAGATCCGGATTAATTTTAATCTGAAGTAAGAGCCCGGAAAGAGTTACCCGGGCTTTTTATTTACTCTGTTCTGTATAAGTCGGCAAGTTTCTTTGGTGCTGCATTACAATATGAACAGCGTATTGCATCGGCTAAAGTATCTTCGTTCACTCTTGCCAGATCAATCATTGTCCAGCCGCTTTGTCCCCATTTTCCGGAAGCCGGATAAATAACAGATCCATCGAATGCCATAAAGGCACTTTGTTCTTCGGGTGTGAGTTTTACAGTCCCGGTTGCATTGCGTTCATCCATTGTAAAGAAGATTTTCTTCTTAACCCGAAAAGACCGTTTTTCAAAATGAGGTGATTCTTCGACCTGTTCGAATGTAGAAATGTACGCTGCTACTTCTTCTGTTTTCATACTGGTTATTCTACAAGATTATCCATGATTTTCCTGCGATAGGCTTCCAGTAAGCGAGCTTTGGAATAATATCCAATTACCTGGTCATTTTCTATTACTGGAAGAAAATTCAGCTTAGATCGTTCAAACATGTCCATCGCATAATCGGCTGTACTTCCCGGCTGAAGGGCAAAACGAACGTGTTGCATAATCAGGTCCAGTGTTCTGTCAGGATCCCTGGTATAGATATTCAACAAGTCGGGGAGATCATCAAGATAAATCATTCCGATCAGGTTTCCATTTTCCGATACAACGGGGAAAACTGCCTGCGGAGATGTTTGTACTGTCTGAAAAAGGTCCGTTACGGTATTTATTGGACTAAGAACAACAACAATTTCTTCCAGAAGCTGTTTTGAATCTATAGAGGAAAGAACATGGCGGTCTTTATCAGCACGAACAACGTGTCCTTCGTCTGCTAGCTTCACAATGTCCATTGAATGCGTGACATATCGTTTTGAAATCGCAAAGCTCAGCGAACTTACGATCATTAACGGAATCATTAGTCCATACCCGCCGGTTATTTCAGCAATTAAGAACATAGCAGTAAGCGGGGCGTGAAAAAGACCACTCAGTACACCGGCCATACCGACCATCGTGAAATTGGTAACAGGCAAAGCTCCGGTTAATCCGGTTAAATTCCAGCCATAGGAAAAGGCAAACCCGGTATAACTTCCAACAAACAGCGACGGGGCAAAGTTCCCTCCATTTCCACCTGAACCAAGTGTTAAGCCGGTTGCAACTGCTTTCACAAAAACAACTATCCCCAATAAGCAAAGCAGGAAAATAGGACTTTCTAAGCCCTGAAAGAGCAGACTCTTCCCCATATTTCCCATTTTATCTTTTGTCAATGCACGGATTCCGTCGTAACCTTCACCGAAAAGCGGAGGAAAAATCACAATCAGTGCTGCCAATGCCAGCGCTCCCAAAAATGCTTTTTGATATGGCCCCCATTTCAATTCTTCAAACCAGTGTTCTATTCTGTTGAACATCCTGGAATGATAAACAGAGATTAAACCGGTTAACATTCCAAGGACGATGTAAAACGGAACATTTGCAATTTCGAAAGCCGTCATTGATTTAAAATGAAGAAGAATACTCTCGTTCAATACTGCCCCAGAAAGCAATGCTCCTGAAGCCGCAGCAAGCATTAGCGGAATAAAGGCTGTAATTCCCATATCTGCCAGCAAAACTTCCATTGTAAATAAAACGCCGGCTATTGGAGCGTTAAACGCCGCAGCAATTCCGGCGGCAACACCACATGCCAGAAGCAATGTTCTTTCTTTCGAACTTAACAAATAGGTTCGTGCATAATTAGATCCGAAAGCAGCACCTGTTATGGCAACCGGGCTTTCCAATCCGGCAGAACCACCCAAACCAACAGTAAAAGAAGATGTAATTATTTGCGCATACATCTGCGCTCGCGGCATAATACTCGATTGCTTATTTATAGCATAAATGATTCGCCAGGTCCCCTTCTCTAATTTATTGCCAAGTATTCGCCTTGTAATCCAAAGCGTTGTAATAATTCCTATAATCGGTAAAAACACTTCGAGATATGTAAAGTGTAATTTTTCATTGATGTAATGCATGAACAGCAATACCGAATGGGCAAATACCTTCAAAACAATAACTGCCAATGCAGACGAAAGCCCAACAATAACGCTGGAAAGCAACAGAAACTGTCGGGGAGATAATTTATTACGCAGGAAAAAAATTCCTCCGTGTAAAGACTTCATGATCGAATCGAGCATGTTCAAAGTTACAATTTCAATCTTAACCAGCAGGCATTCAAAATTCGAAATTACCGAACAAAGACAAATTCTTCCGCGGTACTTTGTTTTTCATCGTAGGAATAACCATCTGCATTGAACCCTTTCAAATCTTCAGCAATTTCACATTTTTCCTGTATAATATAACGGGTCATTGTGCCACGTGCATGTTTCGCATATGTCATCACAACCTTGTATTCGCCATTCTTAAACTCTTTAAAAACAGGAGTTACCACCTGTTGTTTTATAGATTTCCACAAAATGGCTTTCGCGTATTCATTACTTGCCAAATTCACAATTACTTCTTGTTTTGCCGTTTCTTTCAGCAAAGATTTCGTCAGTTTATCACCCCAAAAGGCATACAGGTTTTTAATTTTATCATTCACCTCCAGTTTTGTTCCCATTTCCAGGCGATACGGATACATTAAGTCGAATGGTTTCAGTAAGCCATACATTCCGGAAAGAATCCGCAATTGCTTCTGAGCACGCTGCATTTCGCTTTCAGATAACGAAGCAAAATCCAATCCGCGGTATACTTCACCGGTGAATAAAAATCCAGCTGGTCTGACCTCTTCAGTCGGTTCAGCCGACAAATACCAGTTTTTATAACGCGACACATTTAAATCAGCAATATCGGCTGAAATATGCATGAGATCCATCAACTGTTTCGGCTTGAATTTCTTGAGTTTTGTCACTAGTTTGTTGGCTTCTTTCGCAAAAACAGGCTGTGTGAAATTCAGTGAATCAAACACACATGATTCGTTAATGGACTTTGCCGGTGAAATGAGGATTTTCATATTATCTGTTTGATCGGTGAAGTTACGAAGATTGAAGATATGTGGTTTTTTGTTGGTGAAAAATCTCAAGGCACATCTGTAAGTCCCATGAAATGGAGAGTTTTCGTAATATAGCGAATTAGAAATTTCTCTAATTACTGAATTTGATAATTCGGGATTTTTCCAATTAGAGAATTCGAAATTTATTGGTTTCCATAATTCTCGAAATCAACTTTTTGACTATCTTATATAGGAAAGTTCAAAATTATTTAACTAAATCAAAGAAAATATGGGAGCAAGAAAAGATGCGGATTATTCCTACGAGGAACTGTTAATAGCCCAAATATGCAACGCATTGGCACATCCAGCAAGAGCTAAAATGATCCTGAAACTATTAAACAATGGGACATTTAGAAACACTGATCTTGCAAAACTATTGAAACTATCTACGTCAACCATTCACAATCATGTGTACAGATTGAAACATGCAGATTTGATTCATCTGGAATATGCAGAAAACGCCTATTATGTAACGCTAAAACCTGATAGCATTGATCTTCTGAAATTGATGCTGAAGTAATTGACCCTACTTCAACCCAAAATGTTTCTCAGCTTCATCTACGATCTGGCCGCCAATTGCCAGACAAGCTGTTGCCGCAGGAGACGGAGCATTCAAAACATGAACCGAGTTGGCATGAAATTCAAAACGAAAATCGTCGCGGGTATCGCCATCCTGTGCCAAAAGCATAGCTCTAACTCCTGCTCTGCCGGGATGAATGTCTTCCATAGTCAAACTTGGAATCATACGCTGTAGTGTTTTCAGGAACAAACGTTTTGAAAATGCGCGACGGTATTCATCAATCCCAAATCGCATATTTTGGAAGAATAAGTTCCATGTTCCACGATAAGAAAGCGCATCAACGGTATCACGGAAAGAGAAATCCGTTTTCTTGTATCCTTCCCGTTTAAATGTGAATACCGCATTCGGACCGCATTCTATTTCTCCATTCGTCATTCGTGTAAAGTGAACTCCCAGGAAAGGGAAGTCAGGATTCGGAACAGGATAAATCAGATTTTTAACTTTATGTTTTGCTTCTTCTGTCAATTCGTAGTAGTCGCCACGGAAGCCAACTACTTTTTCTTTCAGTTTGACACCATCTTTTTTCGCCAGGCGATCGGCCTGTAAACCGCCACAGAAGATCAAAAACTTAGCCTCGATGTTCTCTTTATTGGTGATAACAGTTGTTTTTTCTTCGGTCCGTTCGATACCAATTACTTCGTAGCCCAGTTTCATGGCACTTTTTGACTGCATCGACAGTGCAATTTCAGCCATTTTTTCGGTTGCACCTCTGAAATCAATAATTCCGGTACACGGAACCCAAATTCCACCGATACTTTCCACGTAAGGTTCAATTTCCTTTACGCGTTTCGCATCAATCATTTCAATTCCTTCGGTATTATTCTCCAATCCGTTCTGAAAAATTTTGTCCATGTGAGGAAGCTCAGCTTCATTCACAGCAACAACCACTTTTCCGCATACATCGTGTGCAATGTGATGTTCTTTAGCAAAAGCAACCAATTCATGCCGGCCGGCAACACAATTCTTTGCTTTCAGAGATCCCGGTTTATAGTACAATCCTGAGTGTATTACTCCCGAATTATTCCCGGTTTGATGGTTTGCCAATCCATTCTCCTTCTCAATTAAAACGATTGAAAGATCGGGGTATCTGCTTTGAAACTTATAAAAGGTTGCCGCTCCTACAATTCCTCCACCAATAATTGCTACATCGTAAGCCATTTCTCTTTTTTTGGCAAAAATACCAATATTCAACTCGCAGCAGCAGTTTGAATCCTTATTAATTTCAGAAACCTGTCACTTTCTTACTATGAAAGCTGATAAATTGCAGTTAAACGAATTTCTGCTTAACTTCACGGTACAACAAAACTCGATTAAACAACCCTTATGCATCATATTCTAATTCGACCAATTGAACTTCAGGACAATAAGGAAATTGCTGAATTAATCCGAAATGTACTCACCGAATTTGATGCAAACAAGCCAGGAACCGTTTTCACTGATCCAACAACCGATCATCTCTATGAACTGTTCAGAACGCCAAAATCGTATTACAATATTGCAGTTGTAAATAATAAAATTGTAGGCGGATGCGGTATTTTTCCAACCAAAGGAATGCCCGACGGATGTACCGAACTCGTAAAACTGTATGTCGCCACTTCTATGAGAGGAACAGGAATTGGAAAACGATTGATGGAATTGTGCTTTGAGCAGGCGATAGATGAAGGCTACACTGAAATTTATCTGGAAACACTTCCCGAGCTGCACGTAGCAGTTGGTTTATATGAGCAACTTGGATTTAAATACCTGGATAAACCTTACGGTGATTCAGGGCATTTTGCCTGTGATCTGTGGATGGCGAAACCCCTCATAAATTGAAAATTGAAAAGGTCTTTCAGTAACAAGAAACCAACTCAACATTCACAATAGAAGCTCTGCTACTTTTACATTTTCAATTTTGGAATTTTCAATTAATAAAAAAGCCCCGCTCACTTTCGCGAACAGGGCTAATACCAAAAGGATTAATTACAATCCGTTCAATTCAGTTACAAAGTATACTCCTTTATCTTCCATTGCCTGGTAAATTGCAGGATAATCTTTTTTCGTTTTTGCCTGGTGAATTTTAGCCAACACATCGTCACCGAAAGTCAATGCTTCTTCAATCAATTTCTCTGTTGACTCAGTCTTGGATTCATCATATAACTGAACTGAAAAACATTCATCAAGAACGTCGATAATCATTCCGTTCAATGCTTTTTTAATGGTGCGCTTACTTGCCATATTCTATTTAATTTTTGACAAAGGTAAGGAAATAATAAATTAGCCTGTTGTTTCTACTTCCCGATTAAACATTCAATCGGTAAAACTCATGAGCTGCAACGCCCAATTAGTCGAAAACACCAACAAAACCAACGATTTTTCTTCTTAACTTAGCACAATGCATTATGCAATTA
>CBFGMW010000031.1:0-11596 GCA_965649925.1 uncultured Fluviicola sp. | reverse complement strand
ATTAAAACGTTTTCTGCTCCACTCGCCAAAGCGGCATTCAAAGCAATGAAGCCTGCATTCCTTCCCATCACTTCCACAAAGAAGATTCTATGATGACTGGATGCTGTATCACGGATTTTATCAATCGCATCAATAACCGTGTTCAGGCAGGTATCGTATCCGATAGTATGATCTGTTCCAACTATGTCGTTATCTATAGTAGCAGGAATTCCAACAACCGGTATTCCGCATTCTTTCGATAAGACACTTCCACCGGCAAAGGTCCCGTCTCCTCCTATTAATATAAGTCCGCCAATTTTGGCTTTCTTCAGATTTTCATATGCGGCTTTCCTTCCTTCTTCAGTTTTGAATTCTTCACTTCTGGCCGTACCAAGAATAGTTCCTCCCAATTGAATAATATTATTGACAGAAGAATAATCCAATTCCTGCATCCGATTCTCAATCATTCCCTGATACCCATCCTCAATTCCAATTACACGCTGACCATTCTGCAATGCATATTTTACAACAGCGCGAATACATGCGTTCATTCCTGGCGAATCTCCACCCGACGTTAAAATCCCAATCGTTTTCATACTTTAAATATAGGTGAGAAAATCATACTATATATATAAGGTGTACATATATCTGAATCTCTCTTTATAAATAGTATTAAAATTCACTTCAAATTATGGAATGCTTAAATTCGTGCATCTAAAACACAATATGATTTTCAAATTGGCCAGGAGAAACTATAAGGACTTTTCAGACGAGGAGCTGATTCTTGCTTTTAGGCGACTCGAAGACAAAAGTATTATTGGCGAATTATACGCCCGTTACGGTCATTTGGTAATGGGATGTTGTTTGAAATATCTAAAACAATATGAAAATGCCGAGGATACAACTATCAAAGTATTTGTTGATTTGGAAGACAAATTAGTCAGACATTCGATCCAGCATTTTAAATCCTGGTTGTACCAGGTTACTAAAAACGAATGTTTGCAATTTCTCAGAAAACGAAAGTTAAACACTTCCGAATTAATTGGCGAAGGGGTTTCTGAAGAACAAGACCCTAATGATGTTGAGCTGGAAAAGCAAATTGATCTGAGAATAGAGAAAATCCCCGAAGCTCTAGAGCAGTTAAAAGGAATACAAAAGGAATGCGTTGAGCGTTTCTACCTGCAACAGAAATCGTATGTGGAAATTGGGAATGACTTGAATATTCCGGTCAACACGGTGAAAAGCGCTATTCAAAATGGAAAGCGAAATATAAAAATTTGGATGGAGAACCATGAAAAATAACGAACATATCAATAGAAAAGACTTTGAGCAGTTACTCCAGAACAATTCGGGGCAGGATCAACGTGCGCTCGATGATTTTGACAAAGATGCTCTTGAAGGTTGGAAAAACTCGGGAGCAGCGTTTTCTCAAATGAAGAACGTAGACAAAACTATTGCCCGAAAATTCAATGGAAATTTCTTTAACAGTACATTTTTCATTGGCACCATAGCAGCAGTGCTAGCGGTTTCTGCAATCATTTTCTATACACAGCAAGACGAAATAACTCCAACAAATCAAAAAAGCTTCGTTATTGAACGGAATGAAGTATCACTTCCCGAAAATATAGACACGCTTATTGCCTTGAATAAGGAAACTCAAATCTCAACTCAGGATTTAATTTCAAAACATACCAAGGAACAATCTCAGGCTCAAACTAAAACCGAGATCCCGCAGAAAGTCGATTTCGACAATCTTTCAAGCACTGACATGGAACCTTTACATGCAATAATTGAGAACAAAGAAGTGAAATTAACTGAGCAGCGTTTGGCAAAAGAAATCTATTTACACCGACTGAAAGCCATTGATTATTCGGAATACCGATCTCGCCCTGAAGTGAAAATTGAGCAAATCATTCTTTCCGGAGTTCCTGCCAGCTATGAAGCGGAAGAAGATATTCAAACGGAATCAACGACCAAAACGGTAATGATCCCATACATGGATTACCTGGATAAAACATTGAAATATCTCGGAAACGAAAAATGGAAACAAGCTCTTTCACGCTGTGAGGAGATTCTGAAGACTTACCCCGATGATATCAATGCTATTTTCTACTCGGGACTTTGTTACTACAATCTACAGCAGTATCAGAAAGCATGTGATCAGTTTTCGGCGTGTGTGCAATTGAATTGGGCAAATTTCAATGAGGAAGCAACCTGGTACCTGGCTAAATCGCGTCTGGCAAATAAAGACAAGGTATTGGCGAAGGAATTATTTACAGCAATTAAAGAGAATAATGGCTATTACGCAAAACAGGCAGAGAAGATTTTGAAAGACTGGAAGTAATTTGTTTTCTATCTGCATCAGCGAAAAAATTGTATTCTGAGGATAAGTGTACCTTATCCTTCAATTACCCGGGTAACAAATGAATTTTCCGGTTCTAAAACATGAATCGCCCTATCTTTGTTTCATGAAACAATTTTAGTAATCTAAAAAACGAAATACCATGAAAAGAAAGGCAGAAGCCGTTTGGAACGGAACTATTAAGGAAAGAAACGGGCACCTGACTACTCAAAGTATGACTTTAAATCAAACTCAGTATTCGTTTAAATCGAGATTTGAAGAAGGAGTTGGAACAAATCCGGAAGAATTGCTGGCAGCAGCACACGCCGGTTGTTTCACGATGAAATTGAGTGCGGATCTAACGGAAGCTGGGTTTACTCCCGGGGAATTGAGAACAATCTCTCATATTTCATTAGATGAAGGAAAAATTACACTTTCAGCTTTGAAATTGTCTGCAAAAGTCCCCGGAATTTCTGATGAAGAGTTTCAGCGAATAGCAAAAAGCGCAAAAGAAAATTGCCCTGTGAGCCAGGCGTTTAGCTTTGACATTACTCTTGAAGCCGAATTAGTTGATTTAAACAAGTAGGGGAGAATAATTATTCTCCCCTACTTGTTTATGATTATTTCGCCAATCTCTTCAATAACGGATTCGGACGATAACGGTCTTCACCGTATTCCTCAAACAAATTCTCCAACGTTTTCAAAACGTTTTTCAAGCCAATTTCTTCTGACCAGGCCAGTAATCCTTTCGGATAATTTACCCCTTTAGTCATAGCAATGTCAATATCTTCTTTCGAAGCTACATTCAAAAACAAAGCATCATAAGCTTCATTGATGAGCATAGCTAAAATGCGATCCAGGATTTGTTTTCCAACAACCGCATCTTTCTTTGCTTCCGGCATTTCGCTTCCTTCGGCATAAGAATAGAAGCCTCTTCCCGATTTTCTCCCGTAAAACCCGGCTTCCATGTGGCGTTTCTGTGTAAACGACGGTTTGAAACGCGGATCATAATAAAACGCTGCGAAAACGGTTTCGGTTACTGTGTAGTTAATATCATTCCCGATATAATCCATCAACGTAAAGGGTCCCATTCGAAATCCTCCTAATTCGGTCATTGCCCAATCAATTGTAGCGAAATCGGCAACGCCTTCTTCATAAATGCGCAGCGCTTCGCCATAAAACGGACGAGCTACACGATTCACAATAAATCCGGGAGTATCTTTACATACAACGGTCAATTTACCCCATGAATCAATGATTGCTTTGGCAGAACTCAAAACCTCTTCTGAAGTTTGTACGGAAGGAATAATTTCAACCAGCGGCATTAACGGAGCAGGATTAAAGAAATGAATTCCGATAATTCTGGATGAATTCTGCAACGCCGAACCAATTGAAGCAATTGAGAGTGATGAAGTATTGCTTGCAAGTATGCAATTCTCATCCACTACTTTCTCAATAGCTTGAAAAACGGCATGCTTCGCTTCGATTTTTTCTACAATGGCCTCAATGATCAATCCTGATCCTGAAAAATCGGCAATCTCTGAAGAAAAAGTAAATCGACCTAGAATATCATTTTTTGAATCTTCTGTCAACGTTCCTTTTTCAACCAAACGATTCAAGACCTTTTCAATTCCTGATTTTGCCCTGATCAATTGTTCCTGGTTTACATCAACCAATACAACATTGTGACCCGATTGCGCTGCAACCTGTGCAATTCCTGCGCCCATTGTTCCGGCACCTAATACACCTATATTAATATTCTTCACTTAAATTGAAAATGGAAAATGGAGAATGAAAAAGAGAAGGCCAAAGCCTTTTAAATTTTCAATTCTCAATTCTCAATTAATACTATTTTCCTTTAAAGACCGGAGCTCTCTTCTCCAAAAATGCATTTACTCCTTCGTTGAAATCGTAGGTTTGACCTGCTTCAGTTTGCAACGTTTCTTCTACTTTCAACTGTTCTTCCAGCGTATTGTTGAACGATTGATTTACTGCACGTTTGGTTAATCCCAATCCTTTCGTTGGCATAGCTGCAAGTGTTAAAGCCAGTTTTTGAACTTCCGATTCGAACAATTCGTCGTCAACTGCTTTATAAATCATATTCATTGCATCAGCCTGTTCTCCGGAGATTTTTTCGCCTGTCATCATCAAAGCCAATGCTTTTTGGGAACCGATGATTCGAGGCAGAAAATAAGTTCCTCCCGAATCAGGAATCAACCCGATTTTGGAAAATGCCTGGATAAATGAAGCCGATTTTTTGGCAACGGTTAAATCGCAAGCTAAAGCAATATTTGCTCCGGCTCCGGCAGCTACACCAT
This sequence comes from uncultured Fluviicola sp., assembly GCA_965649925.1. GTDB lineage: Bacteria > Bacteroidota > Bacteroidia > Flavobacteriales_D > Crocinitomicaceae > Fluviicola. Next base: position 6,958 of record CBFGMW010000031.1, on the reverse strand, counting down.
TCACTCCTGCAATAATTGGTTTTTCAATTGCTCTGATTCGGGTTATGATCGGATTGTAATGATCACGGACAATAGATTGCAATTCAGGACCGTTCGGATCCATCACTTCTGCTAAATCTTGTCCGGCACAAAAGGCTTTTCCTGTTCCGATAATTACAATTGCACGAACGGCATCATCCTTCTCGCAGGCATCCAGTTCATTCTGTAATGCCAGGGCCATTTCTTTGTTGAAAGAATTGAAAACTTCCGGTCGGTTTAATGTCAGCGTACAAACGCCGTTTTCTATATGTTTCGTTAATGTCATATTTAAGTTTTTTGCGAAGATAAGTTTAATTGAGAATCTGTCTTTTTACTTTTGAATTCTAACTATAGTTTTCTACCATCGCTTTAATGCGCTGTAAGATATGATCCTTCAATAATTGCGGCTCAACAACCTCAATATCCCCTCCGTAACTCATGATTTCACGAATCAATTCTTCGGAAATATAAACGGTCATTTCAAAAGTTGTTTTGTTTTTTCTTTCTTTCACCATTTTCAAAGAGGAATGGAATGGCTGAGACAAAATATATTTTGCAGCAACATTATCGGCTTTAAAAACAACATTTTCAGGAGCTCCCGCACTGGCAGTTATTCCGATAGCATGCTGAAAAAAGGTGTTCGCTTTAAAATTAATGGTTGTTGAGATTTTCTCTTCTGAAGATTCCAGATTCGACAACCGATCTAAAGCATAAGTAATAATTTGCTCTTTCACACAATCATAACTAAGCAGGTACCATCGGTTTCGGTATTCTTTCAAATATAACGGCAGTACTTTTCTTGCTTTTTTCTTTTGCGACTGGAAGCTTTCGTAATCAAAAAACACTACTGTTTTGGATTTAATGGAATCGAGCAAAGGCTGCAGGAATTCACTTCCACCAAAACTTACAGGCGTTTCGAACTGGATAAACTGATCTAAACTTTCTTTGTTATTAGACGTTACCGACAAACGATCTGCAATTTTATCAATAGCAAAACTGAATTGTTTGAAAAAACTAACGTCTTTAAACTGGCTTAAAGTATTGGCCGCAAAACGAATTGCTTCAAAATCTGTTTCATTTAACGGAACATCGTCCAGTGAATATTCCGAATCGGTGTAATAGTATCCACCAAATTTCTTGGAATATTTGATTGGAGCATCGTGTTCCATTCGCATGGCAAACATGTCTTTCTCTATGGTCGAATCACAAATATTCTCACCGTCAACACTTCCATAAATGGCTTCTTCGCAGGCTTCTCGCAAAGCTGCTTTGGAAGGATAAGGAAGATATTGGTTTCGAATTGCTTTATCAATAATCCGATATCTTAGTAATGCGTTCTTTATTGCCGACATACAGGATCGTTTTTACGAAGATAAGGATTACAACGTAAACCTATACGATGTACTAGAAGACTTTCAATTCATTTTCATAATCAGGAAGTGAAAACCAATGCTTCCACCCTACTGAAAAAATACAAGCTAAAGGAACTCCGGGAGTAAAACTGAATGACACCTGATTTTTGGGGGAAACCACCCAATCGTACTCAAATTCGAAACTTACCGGTAAAAACCGATGCTGAACAACTCCTAAATTTCGCATGGAATCGACTCTGAAAAAGCCCGACGGTTCATAATCCTTCCCGAATCGGGTCCAGGAATTGCGGATCATATAGGCCGGACCCAATCCGAAGTAAATACGATGTTTCGGTTTTCTCAAAAGCAGCATACGTCCACCAATGTGAGTAACGGAACACCAGCCTGCCGAGCAATCGGTAAACAATCCCTGGATAATTTTAACCGAGAAATAATCTTTGTAGACGAAGCGTTCAACACCGATAAATCCTCCGAAATTAGCCACAATCCTTGCACGTTTGTCTAATTTATAAGGCTGTAATTCTGCAGTCGGATCACCGGTTGGATGAACCGTGAATCCAAAATATTTCACTGTCACAGTTGTTTGACCGTAACTTAGAAATACACAAGAACTGAATATTACGCTTTGAAAAACGGTTTTAAACACCATACAACTGCATTCAAAACTCCGCGAATGATGCTTCCCAGAATTTTATGGTTTTTATGTTTTGATACGAATTTGGGTGAATTGGCATAATACCAGCCAATAAATTTATTTCCCCAGGAATACTTTGCCAGGAATTGATCTCTGAATGCTCTTAACACCATTACTTTTGGCGCTTCGTACGAACCATAAACCATCGTGGCAATGTAACAACCCGAATCGGAATTACTTCCGCCGCTGTCACCTGAATCGCCGCTATCAGAATCAGAACCCGATCCTGAACCATCCGTTCCCTTATCGGCAGCACTCGCTAAAAGCACAATTAACAATGAAATAATCAGGATACCAAGAAGTACAAAGAGAATCACCAAACCTGCAGCAGCAAATGCAGCTCCCTCATCTTTGGCCAGCATTTTTACTTCTTTGATTTCTTTCCTGCCAAGTTTTATTTTTTCACCATTGGCAATTTTCGACTCATAATAAGCTTTGTCTTCCTTATCGAGATATACATGCACGTCGTTTCTGGTATCAAACAATTCCTGCGGAGTCTTCGGATTTTCATTGATGGTTTTCGGATCAACCGGAACCGGATCTCCGGCTAACGAATCATTGATCATTTCCGGGTTTTCTAACCGAAAGGTTGATTCTCCGTTGTGAAAGTAGACATTGTACTTACTGATTTTGTCTTCAACATGTTCATTTGAATAAAACTGCTCGTTGGACAAAGACACCTGCCTCACGCCATCGCACGAAAATAGTACGACAGCGGTAGTGATAGCGATAACTATTTTTTTCATTTTGGTAGAAGTTTCAAATCAAAGATAGTATTTGAAAAGAATAAAATATTACGCATTCCTAGTAACTGGTCATTTAATCAAAATGTTGGCGAGCAAGTCAGAACATTCACGATCGGTTGGTAACTCTCGTATTGAATTGGAGATTCAAAGGGTATTTTATAATTACATTTGAAATGATAAATCAAATTTTCAAAATGATAAGGACAGTAATTGTGGATGACGAGATTTTCGCTAGTGATAACTTGTCTAAACTACTCAACTTATATTGTAACGATGTTTCAGTTGTAGGTACTGCAAACTCGGTTGATGATGCCATTCAAAAAATAACTACCCTTCGTCCTGAATTGGTTTTTTTGGATGTTCATCTGGCCCGAGACACCTCCTTTTCCATTCTAAAAGCCTTTTCCGAGATTACCTTTTCAATAATTTTCGTCTCGGGCTATGCAAATTACGCTATTGATGCTTTTAAAGTAAGTGCTATTGATTATTTACTAAAACCTCTGGACAGCGATGATCTGCTGACCGCCATGGAAAAATACAGAAAGTGGAAATCACTGAACGAAAAAAACGCCTTCTCAGAAACTTCAATCCGCATTCATCACAAAGACACGGTCAGCTTTATCCAATCTTCAAGTATTATTGCGCTGATTGCTAATGATAATTATACTACGATTATTTCAAAAGATGAGCAAAAATATACTGCTGCAAAAACACTTAAGGAATTTGAAGAGACCCTGAGTTCGAGTAAGCATTTCATTCGAATTCACCGCAGTATTCTCGTCAATATACATTTTGTAGAAACATATTCAAAAACGGCACCTTACACCATAAAAATGAAGAATGGCGAAGAATATGAAATCTCACGCAGGAAACGATCCGAAATAATTGGGTTTCTGACCAGTCAATAATCTGTTAACCGTTTACTCGGTTTTCAGACCACGGTTGCAATACCGAGTAAACGGTAACAATACTGCATCTCACACTCATTAGCTTTGTATTTCACTATAAAAACACATCGCTCATGAAACACTATTTCATTTCAAGCTTGTGCATGTTGTTAATAACACTCATGCACGGCGTTTCCTTCTCACAACAAGGAAACACCTGGACCTTCGGAGTTAACGCCCGCGTTAATTTTGACGGAACAAATCCTCCAACCGTAGGAACCTCCTCCCTTTCAAGTTACGAGGGTTGCGCAAGTATGTCGGATAATGCCGGGAACCTAATCTTTTATACTGACGGGATAACCGTTTGGGACAATACAAACACCGTTGTTCCCGGAGTATTAAACGGCCATTGGTCTTCTGCTCAAAGTGGTATTATTGTACCTGAACCAGGATTAACTCCCGGTTCAACAACAGGCAGATATTACATCTTTTCAGTTCCGCAACTTGCATCAGGACAGGTTCAACACACAATCTACAATTCCGGAACAAACCTGCTTTCAAATTTAAATACACCAATGCCAGACAATGGAACGGCATTAAATACTACTGAAAGTATTACAGTTGCCAGACATTGTAATGGAATTGATTATTGGGTCATAACACACGAAGCAGCAAACAGTAATCGATTTAAAGCTTATCTGGTAACAAATGCTAGCTTAGCAATGCCTGTTAGTTCGCTTGTTGGCCCCATAGTACCTTCAGGAAGTGGAGAAATCAATTCTGCCTGTAACATGAAAGTATCGCCTAATAACAATCGTTTGGCATTCATTGTAAGACAAACAAGTGTAAATCTATTTGATTTCAATCCATCAACCGGCGTAATTTCAAATCCTGTAAACGTAGTAACAGGTGTAGGAAGATCATATTACGGGGTTGAATTCTCTCCGAACAGTAATGTACTTTATTACACGGACGTGCTTGCCGGATTATTTGCATACAATATACTGGCACCTGCAACAAGAACTCTGGCAAATGCATTTGCAACTACGAACAATTTATACGCAGGATTGCAACTCGCTCCAAACGGCCTAATCTATATGGCTAAAGACGGTGACTCAAACATGGGAAATCTAAATCAAACTACTTTGGGCCGAATTGATACTCCTGATAGTTATTTGGGATCAACATATACGGTAAACGGGTTGACATTAGCTGCCGGGACAGGTGTAAAATGTGGTTTACCAAATGTTATTCCTTCTTTTATTAACCCACAATTAGACATAACTGCATCCGACAGTGTTATTTGTTCAGGAACAAGCACCACTTTGACAGCAACCGGTAATGCGAACGGTGCTTACACCTGGAGCCCGGCAACCGGGTTAAACACCACAACTGGATCTGTAGTTATTGCATCTCCAACTTCTGATCAAACTTATATTGTTTCATCAACCGTAAACGGATGTACAACCACCCAACAAATAACCATCAACGTGGAAAACTGTTGTTTTGCAGCAGTAGATCCGGTATTTACACCGATAACTTCAGATCCATATTTTACGACACACACTGTTTTATCCGGAAAATATTACGTTGCCCCTGGTGTAGTAATCACCGTAGACGCAACAACCCTGGATATGACAAATGTGGATATGGTTTTTGATGAATGTGCAGGTATCAATTTTGTAAATGGTGCGCAGGCAATTGCCTATAATTCTGTTTTCCGTACTTGTGATGAATTGACAAGCTGGTTAGGATTTTCATTCTCAGGAAGTAATGGAAACATCTCCGAATCAACGTTCAAAAACGCTCAAAAGGCAATCAAACTTGAGAAAACATCGAACGTTCGTATAACGAACAACAATTTCCTCAACAATCAGATCAGTGTTTATTTGAATATCAACGCACTTTCCGAAGCAATTTCAGGAAATGAATTCACGATCAACAACGTCGGGGTAAATTATGAAACTTGTGAAAACACATTCGGAAATTCAGATGCCTTTGGTATCTGGGCAAGAAGAGGAACATTCAGAGACGTTATTTCTCAGAACAATTTTGTAAATGCCGATTTCAGCAATACGAAACGTGTTTACGGGGTTTATCTTACTGAAACCTCGTCCAGTGCTAACATTACCGCGAATTCGTTTACCAATCAATACACAAGTGTTTATGTTTCTCAAGGTTCTCGTATCACGGTACAAAACAACACTGTTGAACTGACTAACTTATACTCGTACCCGGGATTACCAGGACAAGACATTCAAATCTACTTTTTGAACGCATCCAATAACTGTACAATTTCCGGAAACACGCTGAAAGGAAGACCTTTATACAGCAACTTTGGAATTTATTCTGATGGCAACAGTGTGATTTCCATAACAGGAAATAACCTGAGACACTTCAGAACGTGTATTCAGACAGTAAACTCAACGAGCATTGATGTTATTAATAATACAATGGAAAACGCCGGAATAGGTATTTACTCGCTTGATAACAGAACATCCTATTTTGGCTGTAACATTATCAACTGTTTGGAAGACAATTCTACTGGAATTTCATTTGTTCAAACGTTTAACACACAATCAGGATGCAGAATTGTAGGAAACTGTATTTATAATACTTACACTGCTCTTTCATTGAATAAAGGAACTGCAACCGGAACAGGAACAATGCCGCTTATCCTGAATAACTTCTTGTACAGCTACAGAAATTTCGGTGTTCTTAACACCAATTTCAATGGTCCGATTGGTACAGGCTTAACAGGAACAACTGCCGGCAAAAATACCTTTGCATCAAACAACGTTGCCGGTGGAGTAACGGATATTTCTTCAAACACACCACTGGCTTCTGTTGGGAATTTTGGTGTCACAAACGTCAACGCGAACGTTACGCTAACTGGAAACAATACCTTCTATTCAACAACTGCCTGCGGAAGCCAGTTAGGAAATGCTACAACACAATTCTCTTCAAACGACCTTTGTCAGAATATTACCGGGGACCAGGGAATGATGCAGGCGGTTATCGAACATGGAGTATTAAAAGCCGGGTTTGAAACAGAACTGGATCAATTGGGGCATGAAGAGAAGTTAAACACATTGATTCATGTTGCTTCTGAACTATCTGCTTCAACGAACTCAACAGATATGAATAGACTTCATGTATATGTTAACCGTTAAGATCTTTCTGATAACGAGAAAAAACGCATTCTTTCAAAATTGTATACAGAACAACCGGCTCTAGCGC
>CBFGMW010000030.1:0-11874 GCA_965649925.1 uncultured Fluviicola sp. | reverse complement strand
AGATGATATTGAAGTAGAAGTAGAACCGGGAACAACGATCCTGAATGCTCCTCGTAAAATTGGTGGGGAGGTTGTTCCTCCTGCCATGTGCTATTACAGCAAACTGGAAGGAAGTGGTGGTAAATGCCGGACTTGTTTGGTTGAAGTTGCTGCAGGTTCCACAGCTGATCCGCGCCCGATGCCGAAATTGGTTGCTTCCTGCTCCACTCCGGTTCAGGATGGAATGGTGATCAAAAACACCACGTCTCAACGTGTGAAAGAAGGCCGTGCTTCTGTTACTGAATTCCTGTTAATCAATCACCCGCTTGATTGTCCGATCTGTGACCAGGCCGGCGAATGTCATTTGCAGGACCTTGGCTTTGAGCACGGAAAAGAAGGAACACGTTACGAAGAACAACGCAGAACGTTCGATCCGATTGATATCGGTGATAAGATCAAGCTGCACATGAACCGTTGTATTCTTTGTTACCGTTGTGTTTACACAGCAAATCAGCTTACAGACAAACGTGTTCACGGTGTAATGCACCGCGGAGAACATGCTGAGATCAGCACGTACATTGAAAATGTAATTGACAATGAATTCTCAGGAAACGTGATTGATGTTTGCCCGGTTGGCGCATTAACAGATAAAACTTTCCGTTTCAAAAGCCGTGTTTGGTTCCTGAAACCAATGAACGCAAAGAGAGATTGTCCGACGTGTTGCGGAACAGCAACAGTTTGGATGTTCGGAAACGATATTTACCGAGTTACAGGTCGTAAAGACAAATACGGCGAAATTGAGGACGTAGATGGAAAAACAGGCTGGATTTGCAATACCTGTCGTTTCGATTCCAAAGATGCTGCCAAATGGAACATTGAAGGACCACGTGTTATTAACCGTCATTCGGTAATCTCTCAAGGTAAATATGCAACAAGTACTCCTGATTTATTGGGAGAACCTAAAGAATTGAAGCAATAATATTATGTTAGGAAAAATCATATTAATCGTCGCTTTGTTCGGTATCACATTGGGTATCGCAGCGTATTTGACCTGGTTTGAGCGGAAAGTTGCTGCCTGGCTTCAGGATCGTGTTGGTCCGGACAGAGCTGGTAAATGGGGATTGTTACAACCTTTGGCCGATGGTGGGAAAATGTTCTTCAAAGAAGACTTCATTCCTGCAAACGCTGATAAATGGTTGTTTATTCTCGGACCGGGAATTGCCATGTTTACTGCATTCTTAACCAGTGCTGTAATTCCATGGGGGCCTGATCTTACAATCTACGGTGAAAAATTCTCTTTACAGGTTTCAAATGCAAACGTCGGAGTGCTTTTCGCAATGGGGATTGCTTCTATCGGAGTTTACGGAATTATGATCGGGGGCTGGGCTTCCAACAATAAATTCTCTTTGTTCGGGGCTATTCGTGCGAGTTCGCAAATGATCTCTTACGAATTGGCAATGGGCGTTTCCATTATTACGATTGTCATGATGTCGGGAAGTTTAAGTCTGCGTGATATTGTTGACCAGCAAGCCGGATTTAACTGGAATGCCTGGAAACAACCATTGTGTTTCCTCATTTTCCTTGTGTGTGCTTTAGCAGAATGTAATCGCGCACCTTTCGACTTAGCAGAATGTGAATCGGAACTAATCGGTGGTTACCACACAGAATTCGGAGCCATGAAACTTGGGTTTTACCTGTTTGCAGAATACATCAACATGTTTATTTCATGTGCGATCATTTCCACAGTATTCTTTGGCGGTTATCATTTCCCGGGTGAAGGTTATTTTTCAGGAAATACATTGGCCGTACTTGGTGTTGCTGTTATGTTTGCAAAAACAATCTTCTTCATCTTCGTTTTCATGTGGATTCGCTGGACGCTTCCCCGTTTCCGTTATGATCAGTTAATGCATCTTGGATGGAAAAAATTAATTCCGCTTTCCATGGTGAATCTTTTAATCACAGGATTTGTTATTGCATTCACCTCAGGATGGTTCTCGAACAAGAAAGAAACTCCGAACGAAATGCAGGCAAAAGTTGCAACAACAGAGCAATCGTTGAGCATGAATTCGAAACAAACGAATAAACCTAAGTAACGAAATGGAAAGTTTATCGAATCGTAAAAAGGTTGTGTCGAACAAGAAAATGACGTTCATGGAATCGTTATACCTACCTGCTATTGTCAGTGGTATGTGGATTACCCTGAAACACTTGTTCCGTAAAAACAACACTCTGAAATATCCCGAGGAAAAACGTGAATTTGCTCCCGTTTATCGTGGCCAGCACGTTTTAAAACGCGATGAAGAAGGCAGGGAAAACTGTACCGCTTGTGGTTTGTGTGCTGTTGCATGTCCGGCCGAAGCTATTACCATGACATCAGAAGAACGCAAAAAAGGTGAAGAACATTTATACAGAGAAGAGAAATATGCTTCTATGTATGAGATCAACATGCTGCGCTGTATCTTCTGCGGTTTGTGTGAAGAAGCTTGCCCGAAAGAAGCAATTTTCCTTACAGATCGTTTGGTACCTACCTACTTTGAGCGCGAAGATTTTATCTACGGAAAAGACAAATTGGTTGAACCAGTTGATGCACGTGTAGATATCAGTAAACGTCAATTAACCGGGAAACGCCCAACAAACCAATAAGTATGACTACACTGGAAATTATATTTTACATTTTGGGCGGGTTAACAGTTGGTACAGCTTCTATGGTTGTATTGAGCAAGCACCCCGTGAGAAGCGTATTGTACTTAGTACTTACCTTCTTCCTTATTACGGCAAATTACGTTCTGATGAACGCACAATTTGTGGCAATTGTAAACATCATTGTTTATGCCGGAGCAATTATGGTTTTGTTCCTCTTCGTTTTGATGCTTTTGAATCTGAATAAAGAGAATGAACCTAAGGCACCGATTATTGCAAACATAGGTGCCGGAATCGCAGCCGGAATTCTATTGTTAGTGCTTGTAGCTGCCACACGCGACGCCAGTTTGGCAACCACACAAATTACCGAAGCTTCATCAAGTGCCGGTTTGGTTGAGAATCTTGGTCAACTTCTATTTAATAAATACGTGCTTCCTTTCGAAGTGTCTTCCGTGTTGTTTATCGCAGCAATGGTTGGGGCGGTTCTTTTAGCCAAGCGCGACAAAAAAAATGCAGAATAAGATGTTATTAGCGACCTTATTTGAATCTGGAATCCGAATTGAGCATTACATGACATTAGCAACTGTGCTGTTTGTTATCGGTGTATTCGGCGTATTGTACAGAAAAAATGCAATCATATTGTTGATGTGCATTGAGTTGATGTTGAATGCAGTGAATCTATTGCTGGTAGCTTTTTCTACGTACTTTGGAAAAGCAGACGGACAGATTTTCGTTTTCTTCATCATGGTTGTTGCAGCTGCAGAAGCAACGGTTGGTTTGTCAATCGTAGTTCTGATGTATCGAAATTCACGCAACACAGATATTCGTTTGTTTAACAGATTAAAGAATTAAGCATGACGGTATCACAATTACTTCCGCTAATTATAGCATTGCCATTGCTTGGAGCATTAATCAATGGTACAATTGGTAAAAAGCTGCCTAAAGCTGTGGTTGGTGCAATTGCAACTTCTGTAATGGCCATTTCCTTTGCTTTAGCGTTGACAGCATTTTTCCAGGTTCAGCATACAGAAGGAACAGTTGTTAATCTGTTTACGATGTTAGATACTTCGTCATTCAGCTTGAAGATGAGTTTCCTGGCAGATAATTTATCGCTTTGGATGACATTGATAGTAACAGGTGTCGGAACGTTGATCCATTTATTCTCTATGGGTTATATGAAAACCGACGATGGTTATTACAAATTCTTCGTTTACCTGAACCTGTTCATCTTTGCCATGTTAATTCTCGTTCTTGGAAGCAACTACTTCCTGTTGTTCTTCGGATGGGAAGGTGTTGGAATCTGTTCATACTTACTGATCGGTTTCTGGTACGGCGATTTCAAAAACACATTGGCAGCCCGCAAGGCTTTCATCATGAACCGTATCGGTGATTTAGGTTTGTTGATCGGATTGTTCTTAATGCTTATGCAGTTCGGAACATTGGAATACCGCGAAATTGCTGATTTGGTGCTAAGCGGTAAAATGGAATTAGGACAATGCATGGCCATTTGTATTACTGGCTGTTTATTCATTGGAGCAACCGGGAAATCGGCACAAATTCCATTGTTTACCTGGTTACCAGACGCAATGGCCGGGCCAACTCCCGTTTCCGCATTGATCCACGCTGCAACCATGGTAACAGCCGGAATCTTTTTGGTAATGCGTTCAAACTTCCTGTTCGAACAAGCTCCGTTGGTACAAGACATTATGTTGTATGTTGGTTTGGCAACTTCCATTGTTGCCGCTTTCATTGCCATGCGACAAAACGATATCAAGAAAGTATTGGCTTACTCAACGGTTTCTCAATTGGGAATGTTGTTCGTAGCCCTGGGAATGGGCGCTTACACAGCTGCTTTGTTCCACGTTACTACGCACGCATTCTTTAAAGCATTGTTGTTCTTAGGTTCGGGTAGTGTCATTCACGCTATGTCTGACGAGCAGGATATTCGCAAAATGGGCGGACTTCGCAAGAAAATCCCTGTAACGCACATTACATTCCTAATCGGAACACTAGCTATTTCAGGTTTCCCGTTACTTTCAGGTTTCTACTCGAAAGATGAGATTATTGCGCACGCATTCGAACACGGAACGTGGTTATACATTGCTTTGATGGCAAGTGCTGCTTTAACTGCTATTTACATGTTCCGTTTGTACTTCGTTACTTTCTCCGGAACTTTCCGTGGAACACACGAACAAGAGCATCATGTGCATGAAGGCCCTGCTTCAATGACTTTACCATTGATCATTCTGGCGATTCTTTCCGTTTTCGGTGGGTTGCTGAATCTTCCGGGAATCTGGTTACACAACCAGGCACACTGGATGGCACATTTATTCAAAACAAACGTTGCAGGAATTAATGTTCTTCCGGAACACAAAGAAGATCCGAACATGACTTTGATTATGATGATTGCTGCTACCGTAATGTTCCTGATTATTTTCGTTTTGACTTATTTTGTTTACGGTAAGAAAAACAATATTCCGGTAGCAGACGACCAGGTAAAAGGCTGGGAGAAATTGTCGATGAACAAATTGTACTTCGATGAGATCTACAACTTCCTTTTCGTTCGCCCAACGCTTTGGCTTTCTGAAAAAGTGAACAAATACTTCGAACTTGCTTTCTTACACCGCGGTGTTGTTGGAGCAGCTCAGTTGGTTGGAAAAACCGGCGACATGGTTCGTAAAATTCAAACCGGTCGTGCCGATACCTACATCTTATGGATGGTCTTCGGTCTAATTGGCTTTATTGTTTATTTCCTTATCTATAAATTCTAATTCGTGGAACTGATCATATTTACATTACCTCTTATTCTCGCATGTCTGGTTTTTGTGGTACCACAAAACTTCCTGCGCGGATTCGGAATTTTAGGTTCCCTTGCGGTTGTTGGGCTTGTAGCTTCGCTTTTCGCCGGCTACGATCCTACAAAAGGAATTCTATACTTCATTAAGCAGCCATGGTTGGAAAACTATGGAATTACGCTTCATTTTGGCTTCGATTCGATCGCTTTGATCATGCTTCTTCTTGCTTCGGCACTGGTGTTCCTTATTCTATTGAGCAACTACCAGCGTGACCTGGCTAAGAATAGAGCATTCACTTCGATGGTATTCCTGATGCTTTTCGGATTATTCGGAGTATTTACAGCTTTAGACGGATTGTGGTTCTACATTTTCTGGGAAATCACTCTAATTCCGATCTTCCTGATCTGCTGGTGGTTTGGCGCAAAAGACCGCAAACCTGCCCTGATGAAATTCTTCATCTACACATTTGTGGGTTCACTGGCAATGCTTGCAGCTCTAATCGGAATCAAACAAATGGCCGTAAGTTTCGAGTATTTCGACTTAATCAAAGTAGAATTCAGTTCAGCTACTACTGCATGTTGGATGTTATGCGGATTCTTCCTTGCATTTGCAATCAAAATTCCAATCTTCCCGTTCCATACATGGCAGGCAGACACTTACGAGAAATCACCGATGGCAGGAACAATGCTTCTTTCGGGAATTATGCTGAAAATGGCACTTTTCGGAATGCTTCGCTGGATGCTGCCATTATTTCCTGAGGCTTTAGATTCTGTAACACAACCGATCATCATTTTAGCTGTAATTGGAGTGGTTTACGGAGCAATCATCGCGATTAAGCAGAACAATATGAAACGTTTATTTGCTTACGCATCACTTTCACACGTTGGATTGATCGCTGCGGGAATCATGACACTTTCAGTTGATGCTATGACAGGAAGTATTCTTCAAATGGTGAATCACGGTTTGGTTGCCGTTGGATTATTCCTTGCAGCTGATGTAATTGAACGCAGAACAGGAACACTTGATCTTACGAAATTAGGCGGTATTGCAAAACCCGCCCCAAAATTCGGATTCTGGTTCGCAGCTTTGGCTTTTGCTTCAGTTTCCGTTCCGTTTACAAGCGGATTCATCGGAGAGTTTTTATTGTTGAAAGGATTGTATGATTACCAGGCAATCATCGGAATTGTAGCAGGAACAACATTGATTCTTGGAGCGGTTTATACTTTCCGTGCTTACCAGGCAAGTATGTTCGGACCAGTTCAGGTTGGCAATTTCCCCGATTTACATTGGAGCGAGTTGATCGTTTTTGCTGTTATCCTTATCGCAGTGGTAGTTCTTGGAGTTTATCCAAAAGCAGTCATTGATTTTGTTGAACCTAGTGTCACTCAATTGCTTACAGTGATTACAAATCCAAGTATATAAGAAAATCATGGATGCATTAATAGTATTATTTGCGAGCGGTTTAATTACATTATTTTCCGCTTTTACGAAAAAACCACTTGTTGTTATTACCTCAGCATTGCTGGGTCTTGGACTTACATTGGCATTAATTGCTTGTCATTACTGCACAGGACACAACTATATCGACCTGGATTACGAAGGATTGAAGTTTACAAAAACATCGTCGCTTTTCAGTTTTACGGCCGTTGCAATAACATTCATGCTTGTTGCTTTAGGTTATCAACGCTTTAAAGAAAACACAGAACATACTGGTGAATACATTGGATTGTTGATCTTCTCTGCTTGTGGCGCAATTGTCATGTTTACGTTTACGGATATGTTCATGTTCTTTATCGGTTTGGAGATTCTTTCTATTCCGATTTATGTAATGGCGGGAAGTAACAAAGACGATCTGCGTTCAAACGAAGCGTCCCTGAAGTATTTCCTTCTCGGTTCATTTGCTACAGGTTTACTTTTATTCGGTATTGCGTGGGTTTACGGTGCAACAGGATCGTTCTCCATTCACGAAATTCAGCAGGCAGTTGAAAACGGTGATCTTCAAAGCTTAGGGATTCTGATGATCGGAGTCCTGTTGATTCTTGCTTCGTTCTTGTTTAAAGTAGGTGCTGCTCCATTCCATTTCTGGAGTCCGGATGTGTACGACGGTGCTCCTCACGCAGTAACCGGTTTCATGGCAACAGTTGTAAAATTAGCGGCTTTCGGAGCATTCATGAAGATCTTCCACAGTGCGTTCAGTTCAACCGTTCTGAGCGATTTCTGGGGACCAATTGTCGCTGTTCTGATTGTACTGACATTATTTATCGGGAACCTTTCCGCATTACGTCAAACAGGCTTTAAACGTTTATTAGCTTATTCATCCATTACACATGCAGGATACACTTTATTAGTGATCCTGACTATGGGCTTCAACTCCATGGCGGACCTTTGGTTCTACATGACTGCTTACGGTTGTTCGGTAGTTGTAGTGATTGCGCTTGGTTTGGCGGTGAATGATTACGATGATAAGATTGAATCATTGAAAGGATTGTTATACAGAAATCCATTCTTAGGAGTAACCGGAATTATCGCCATTCTTTCTTTGGCAGGAGTTCCGCCAACAGCCGGATTCTTCGGTAAATACATGGTATTCTCATCTGCATCCGGACAATACTTATGGTTAGTGATTATTGCCTTGATCAATTCAGGAATTGGTATATACTATTACCTGAAACTGATCACCGTTATCGCTACAAAACCGGAGTCCGCACAACCGAAATTAGTTGTTAGCCCATTGACAATATTGGTGGTTTCCATTGCAACCATCGGAACACTTGGATTAGCATTTTTGGTTCACTACCTGAATTTCGCGGTAGTAGGCTGATCTGAAACATAACGAATTTGAAGAGAGCTATTTCGAAAGAAGTGGCTCTTTCTTGTTTACTGGTTTGCTGTTATAAGTAGTTTCATTTTTTTAGGTATTTAATACAGTCTACTTCTTTGGTCTCAAACACTAAGGTATCATCTGTTTTGACAACATAATATTTTAAACTTCCCTTGTGTTTTATCACAAAGTCCCCAACAACTATTGAATCAAAATATGCTGTTTCATCAAACGGATTTATTCTGTGAACGTCATTGTTGTCAAGTCGAATTGTCTCGTTCATATGATCCTTTCTGTTCAAATACTTAGCAACTACTTTACCACTATAATTTTGATGTATGTA
Source organism: uncultured Fluviicola sp. (assembly GCA_965649925.1). GTDB lineage: Bacteria > Bacteroidota > Bacteroidia > Flavobacteriales_D > Crocinitomicaceae > Fluviicola. The sequence goes on along the minus strand of CBFGMW010000030.1, from coordinate 3,296 downwards.
ATCATAATAAGCAGAGCAATTACCTTTTGAATGTTCGAAAAACAGATAACTAATCAGCACAACAAGTAATACACCAATGAAAATCCATTTAATCCAATTCCAAACCTTAAGATCAATATCGGATTTCTTTATGAACTCTGTAAATTTATCATTCATTTGTTTTAGCTTAATGACCAGTGCATGTACCTCTCCTTACGCAAACCGAAACTCAAAGCCCAATCCGCTCTCACGAATCCAGCTCAATTCAGCATCCAGTTGCTCGGCAAGTGTCACAATCAGTTGAATTCCCAGGCTTGTGGAACTTTCAATGTCGTAGTTCTTCGGAAGACCAATTCCATTGTCTTTGATAGATAGCAGATAGCCGTTTTTTTTCTGTTTCAAGCGAATCTGAATCATCCCGGTTTTACCGGTAAACGCGTATTTGTAACTGTTGCTAATAGCTTCATTCAGAACCAAGCCCAGGGGAATCATACGTTCAGCTTCAAAATAGATTTGTTCATCCAGGTCGAAACGGAAGTCGACATGAACAGCCGAATTATAAAACGAACTTTCAATGCTTAACACCAGGTGTTTGATGTATTCTGCTGCCTGAATACTGCTCAGGTTCTTACTTTGATAAAGCATTTCGTGAATAATGGCCATGGAATTAATCCGGTTTTTACATTCTCGGATCAGTTCAAGAAAAACCGGATCTGTGGTGCTCGCTGCCTGCAGATTCATCAAGCTGGAAACTATCTGAAGGTTGTTCTTGACGCGGTGATGCACTTCTTTCAAAAGCGCTTCTTTTTCTTTAATAGTTACAACCGAATTCTCCAATTCCTCACCGAGCATGTTTACCCCTGCCGCAAGCGAATCAAATACATCGCCTTTCTCGCTAATTTCAGTTTGAACATTGAACTCCAGACGTGCATACGCCATAATCACTTCCAAAATAGAATTGGTACGCTCACGGATATACTTCTTTTCCTCGTTCATGTCAGAGGTTTTGGAGCCATGCCAAAGCCACGTTCTCATTCAAAAACAACTTGGTTGGAACAGCTGGTTTGTTAATTCCGAGAAAGAAATTCCCTACTACTTTACTTACTGAAGAATCAATGAGTATTGCAAAAGCCATGGTATTCGTTTCTCTGCCGTTTGTTGTAAAAAAAGACCGTGCTTCTCGTGTTATCGACCTTATTCCGCGGGCATCGATGAGTAAAGGGAATTTTTCATTCACATAAAAGGCATTGACCAGTACTGAATTTGCCTGTGCATCCTCGATTGTTACTTCGGCATTCGGCTTTACTTTGGTACAAACAATTCCATCTGCCCTCATCCAGGTAAAGTAACAACGTAATTCGCATGCATCGGGTGGAATCATCATCTGCCGAAAATACGGAAACCATCTGAAACCAAACTTATTTTTGGTAACGAAAGAAGTGGTAAAACAAGGTGAATCGCAGATAAGGGTATATCCTGTCATCGCTGTCTCACATTGTCTTCCAGACGTTAGTAACAGAGTAATAACTTGTTATAGTTGATCCGCTCACTATCCTTTCCAGTAGCGAATGCACGAATTTTAAAGCTAGGCTATACTTCGACGGATTCAGTACAGGACGGACTCGCAGCAGATAAAATTAAATGCATATAAGAGTCGGCAGGTAATCAACTCAAAAATTCGCCCATTCGTGGCGGACGGTAAACATTCAGAAGTTGAATTCGTGGATAAAACAAAAAAGCCCGACTCATTTCTGAACCGGGCTTTCAATATATTTTCTAATCAGATTAATCCTTTATAAGGAATTGGAAACGATCTAAGTTTTTCAACGCGATACTTGTTCCTCGTGCTACGGCTCTTAGCGGATCTTCAGCAATGTGAACCGGCAATTTAGTCTTCTCGTTGATTCTGCGATCCAAACCACGAAGCATCGATCCCCCACCCGCTAAATAGATACCTGTTTTGTAGATATCTGCAGAAAGTTCCGGCGGTGTTTGCTCCAGGGCACTCAAAATCGCTTCTTCGATCTTCGAAATTGTTTTGTCTAATGCGTGAGCAACTTCTGAGTAAGTAATCACAATTTCCTTTGGAATACCGGTCATCAAATCTCGTCCACGAACAGCATAATCTGCCGGTGGATTATCCAATTCAGGCAATGCAGCACCAACTTCAATCTTGATTTGTTCTGCGGTACGCTCACCTACCAAAATGTTGTGCTGACGGCGCATGTATTCTTCAATATCAGATGTAAAATCATCTCCCGCAATACGGATAGATTTATCACAAACAATTCCACCCAATGCGATAACGGCAATTTCAGAAGTACCACCACCGATATCAATGATCATATTTCCCATTGGCTCTTCCACATCAATTCCAATTCCGATAGCAGCTGCCATTGGTTCATGGATCAGATAAACTTCTTTGGCTCCTGCATGTTCTGCAGAATCACGAACAGCGCGTTTTTCAACTTCTGTAATTCCTGAAGGAATACAAATTACCATTCTTAAAGTAGGATTGAACATTCTTTTTCCCGGATTGATCATTTTGATGAATCCGCGGATCATTTGTTCTGCACTTTGGAAATCTGCAATTACACCATCTTTCAATGGCCTCACTGTTTCAATAAGTTTGTGCGTTTTACCGTGCATTTGTTGTGCTTTCTTTCCAATTGCAACAACCTTCCCGGTCTGGATATCTTTTGCAACAATTGAGGGCTCATCTACAACTACTTTATCATTCATGATAATCAGCGTGTTGGCCGTCCCTAAGTCGATCGCAATTTCTTGTGTAAGAAAACTAAATTATCCCATTGAATATGCTCCCTTTTTCTATTAATTCTTCTTTCTTCGTAAAATAACGGAAATGGTTACAAAAGTAGGTGAAATAAATGAACTATGTTGTTAGAATTCGCAATTATCGGTGAAGTAATTATGAAAAAGACAAGAAAAGTTGTTTTCCCCCTTTGAAGCCTGCGCGCTTGCAGTCCGACAGGGGAATCAAGGGAGAGGACATTCCGATTAATAATCGGAAAAATCCTTCCTTTCAACTATTAATTAAATCGCTTCTCCTGGGTCCCGTCTTCGAAAATCAGGATCACAATTCCGCGTTCGTTTTCAGAAACCTCCTGCCCAAGCAAATTAATCACTTTCGCAATTTCTTTGGCTTCCGTACGATTATCAACCGCTACTTTTTTCTCGATCACGGTTGTTTTTCCATCATAATCGGTTTGAACCAAACGGTAATAATTCACTGCACCTTTTGTATATCTAGTATCACTTACACTGTAATTCAAATGCTCGGTACTGTTTCCTCCACC